>JBDSZD010000086.1:0-10143 GCA_039925325.1 Sphingomicrobium sp. | reverse complement strand
AGCAGATTCTCCTCGGACGTCAGGATGAGTTCAGTCAGGAGCGTCACATATTCGCGGATCTCGGCCTGTGTGTGCGCGTCCGAGCCCTGGGCGAGCGATGCGATCCGCTGCCAGCCAGGCGCGTCGGGAAACTGCCCCGCATGCAACGTGTCGAGCAGCCTCTGGTGAGCGTCTTGCTCGATCGTCAGCCACTCGCGCGCTTCGACCGAGCCGAAGCGGAAAATCGCCATCAAGCTCAACGGGGCGAGCGTAAGGGTCCCCAGCAGTGAGACCATCGGCCGTCCGCCGAATTGGTTGAACAATGTATGGATAGCGACCGCAGCCAGCAGTCCCGGCACGAACCATAAGGGATTGAAGCGAAAGTCGCCGGCCGCGCGGCGCGACTCGCGCTCGGCGAGCTGCTGGGCGACGGCGGCGAGGATGGCCATGGTCGTGCCGTGCATGATCGCCGTACCGGCACCGCGGACCAGCCACACCGCCGGCGACAGTTCGGGAAAGCGGAGCAGGTACAGGATATTCTCGACCACCGAGAAGCCAGCGCCAACCGCGAGTCCCATGATGACAGCGTCGATCTTGAGGCCGATGAAATTGAACCGAAACAATGAGATTATTACGATCGACTTAAGCGCTTCCTCGATCCACGGCGCGACCAGCCGGCTGTAAATGGTGAAACCGATCGGCAGCGTGTCGAGGAACACGCCGCTCAGCGGATAGGCGGCAAAGGCGGCGAGTCCGCCGACCGCCAACAGCCCCAGAGCTTGCCAGAGCCCGACCAGCTTGAACACGTCGAGCCAGATGAAGGCGGCGGTAAGGACGATCACCGGCACCAAAGCGAGCGACCAGCCGACAAAGTCCGGTAAGTTCATCGACCAACGCTACATGATTTTCAGGGAAGCGAGCAGTTCCGTCTTGCGATAATTGCCGTCCGCCCAGCCGCCGGCGGCACCGACCGACAGCACCATTGGCAGACGCAGCGCGACGGTGAAATTGAGATCGAGCTGGGCACCGAAGTTCATGTAGCGGTGGCTTGCCCCGTCCGGCGAACGGGTGGCCATCGCCCCGGCGAACGCGGCGGGCCGAACATAGCTGAGGTAAAATAGCGGCGTACCGACCTCGGCGAAGCGAATGGGTGGAAAGTTGATTTCGCCGGTCGTCTTGGCGAAGCGCCGAGCCGCGATTTCATCGATTCCGAACCCAGGGAAGCTTTCGACCTCACGATAGCGCTTCTCGGGCCGATTATCGATGTAATTGTTGCGGAATGACCCGAAGTAGAAGCTCGCCAAAGGGTGCAAATTCTCTCCCCAGGCGACCCCGCCGTGAGCATAAATCCATGCGGACATGTTCGCGACCGGCAGCGGAACGCCATAATCGAGACCGGCGCTCAATTTTGGGAACAGCTCGCCTTGCGCGTAATCGAGGTTGGCCAGCGTGCGCCAGGCGATGCCCTTTTCATGATCGACGCCCCCCAACGACTTGCGGGTGTTGGTGTATTTCGCACCGGCCTCGAGCGAGACGATATTCTTCGGGCTGGGAATATTCTGTGCGCCGGGCAGGCGCTCGAGGCCGAAATAAGCAGCTGCCGATCCGAACACATCCAGCTGTCGCGGCGGATCGTAGATCATGGTCTTGTTGTAGGCGGCGCTGAAGACGTCGCCGCGGCGGCTGCGTTCAACGGGTCCGAGCAGGTCGTAGAAGTCGGCGCCGTTGTGGCGGTAACCGAGCTCCCAGCTCAGCGTCTTATACTCGACTTCGGCATGCAGCCGGTCGCGCGTCCGAATATTGCCGAACGGCGATAGGCTCAGGGTTCCGCTCAGCTGGTGGAACTGCAACGGGTCCTCGAAATGGATATAATATCCGGGCGACAGCAGCTTTTGATAGCCTTGGACAATCGGATAGGCGGCAGCCAGCTTCATCCGCTGGGATGGGTGATATTTTCCTCGCTGGGTAATTAGCTGGTCGAGCGGGACTTTGGCTGGCGAGCCCACGCCCCATTGCTTGAGCTCGGGATGCGCGGTCACGACCTTGGTGCCAAGCAATTCGATGGTCCCCAAATCCTCCCGGACCTGGGGCTGGATCCTGACCGGGCGGAGGCCCTGCCCGGAATAATCATAAACGATCAACGAGCCGTCGGGCCGCGGCATCGGCCGGAAGAAGCCGGTGGAGGCGTTGCTGACCACCTCATATTTCTGGGCAGCAATGTCGAAGCGGAAAACATTCGACACGCCGGTATAATAAGAGGTGCCAACCAGCGACTTGCCGTCGGGCGTGAAGACGAAGCCTTCCGGAGTCGACGGCGGAAGGTCGAGCCGCGCGACCTGTTCAACGCCGGCGCCCGATTGCAGCGCGTCGAGGCTCCACACCCGCACCGACTGGGTGCCGTTGATTTCCCCGAACGACGCCGAGATCAGATTACCGTCGGGCGAAATGTCGAGGTCGAACGGCGTCTCGCCATATTTGAACGTGTGAATCTGGTTGAAGCCCGCATAGGGCAGGGGCACGCGGACGATGGTGGCGAAGCCGTTCTGGTGGCGAATACCCCAGATCGACTTGTCGGCCGGGTTGACGACCATGTCGCCGATCCGCGCGTCGCGCAGTAGCATGCGTTTCTTGCCGGTATCGACATTGACCGCGATGAGATCACGAAACGCGTAATTATCCTCGGTGTAAAATATTGTGCGGGCCGCCTCATCGAAGGCGAGGCTGGTTACCTTGTAGAGCATCATCCCCTTGAGCTCTTGCAACTTGCGCAGGCGGCCCGTGGCGAGGTCCAGCGTGCCGACGAACCCGATCGTCCCCGGATAGCGGAAAGCGGCAACCAGGTTGTTCGTCTTGGCGTCCACATAGCCGCGTGAGATCGATCCCAGCCCGCGCGGGCTGAGCGGTACGGTTGCGGTCAGCGGATATTGCGACAGCTTGGCAAGATTCGTCTTTTGGAACGTGTGCTCGAATGCGATCCACTCATCCCACACGTCGTCGAGCTGGCGCCCGAAGACATGCTTGAACTGAGCGGAATAAAGACCTCTGCTGCCTTCGCCGCGTCGCAGCCAATCGACCATGCGCTCGGGCCCGTAGGTCAGCGCAAGATAGGAAAAGAAACGCGTGCCGTAGAGATAGTCGTTGACGCCGACTTGGAAGTCGATTGCCGTGCCTTCAGATTCGAGCCCCAGCGGCGAATAGAATGTGTCACCGTCGCGGACCTTGGCGCGAAATACCATGTCGTCATAGGCGCCCTGGCCGCGGCCGAGACCACCGGCCATCCACGTCTCGAAAAACACGGCACTGCCTTCGAGATACCAGCGCGGTGCGCTGTTGCGAGGGGTTGTGAGGAAATTGTAGAAAATTGACTCGGGATGCTCCTGGATCGGCATCACCTTGCCGTGGAAAAGTTTGCGCCAGCGTGCGTCGTGCCGGTTCCATACGTCCATGGTCGCGACATGCGCGATCTCGTGGTTGGTCATGGTGAAGAAGCGTTCGCCCGGAGTGAACGTCTCCATCGAAACCGACAACGGGGCGACGTCGAGAAGCACGGCATTGTTCGGCGTTGAACGCGCGCCGGCGTTGCCGTAATCGCCGAAATCCTTGAGCAGCAATGTGGTCCGCTCCCACGGCGTCCAGTTGAACTTGCGCTTGTGGAACTCGAGCGCGTTCTCGAACGAACGGGCGATGTACGGAGTCAGGTAGGTCTGGACCGGGTCAAAATAGAGCATCGAGAGGTTCTTTGTCTCGAGCGTGGTGAGGTCGATTCCAGAGGCGTTGGGCGGAACGTGCGCCAGCCCTTCATCGGCCGGCACCGGCGGCAACTCGGTGGTGGGGGCGTCCGGTCCGGCGACCGGCTCCAGGATCGTGGTCGTAACTTTCTGCGGGGGTGGCGGGTCCGTGTTTTCCTGCGCTGAAGACCGGGCGGCCGCGCCGAGGACCAAGCTGGCCGCAATTGCGCGGGCGGCAAATCGCTGCCGCCGTCTCAACCTGCTCATTCGGCCCCCTCAGTCTCTGCTACTACCTCAGACCAGACTGCATCGCCGCTGCAAACTTCCCGCTTTGAATAGCCGATGCGAAGGCAGCATTTGCCGCCAGCGCGCGGAACGCGGGATTTTGACCGAGTGCAGAGAACGCCGACGCGTTGCGTGAGAACGCCGCGAGTCCGGCCGGGTTCTTCGCCAGCGCTGAGAAGGCACCGGGATTGGCGGTCATGGCCGAGAATGCCGCAGGGCTGGAGCTCATCGCCGCTGTCATCTGCGCGGTCATCTTGCCTTGCGCACTCATCTCCGAGACCGCAGCGGCAGAAGTGAACGCCTGGGCGGCGACGGCAGCGTTGGCCAGCCCCGCCGGGTTTTTGGCCAGCGATGCGAATGCCGCCTGGTTGACGGCCATGGCTTCGATAGCCTTGGCAGTGCCCTGCAGTGCGCTGCTTTTGGCGGTGAGCGCCTGGAACGCCTTGGCGTTCTGAGCCAGTGCGGAAAAAGCGGAGGAATTGAGCGCCGACATCGCCTTGGCGTCGCTGGCGAGGGCATGAAATGCCTTGGCGTTGCCGGTCATGGCCGCGTCCGATCCGCTCAGCGCAGCCGACTTGAACGCCGCAAGATTGTTGCCATAGGCGCTGAACGCGCTCGGATTGGCGGCCATCGCGGAGAATGCGGCCGGGTATTTGGACAGCGCCGAAAATGCCGCCGGATTGGCCGCCAGCGCCGAGAATGCCGCCGGATTTTGCGAGAGATTGTAAAAGGCCTTGGAGTTCATCGCCATCGCCGAGACCGCTGCGGCGTCCATCGCTTTGCCGCTGGTCAGTTGAGCGTTCAGGTCCGCGGCCGCGGCCACTGCGTTGGCCAGCCCCGCCGGGTTTTTGGCCAGCGATGCGAATGCCGCCTGGTTGACGGCCATGGCTTCGATAGCCTTGGCAGTGCCCTGCAGGGCACTGCTGTTGGCGGTGAGCGCCTGGAACGCCTTGGCGTTCTGAGCCAGGGCGGAAAAAGCCGAGGAGTTGAGTGCTGACATCGCCTTGGCATCGCTGGCGAGGGCATGGAATGCCTTGGCGTTACCGGTCATGGCCGCGTTCGATCCGCTCAGCGCCGCCGACTTGAACGCCGCAAGGTTGTTGCCATAGGCGCTGAACGCGCTCGGATTGGCGGCCATCGCGGAGAATGCCGCCGGGTATTTGGCCAGCGCCGAAAATGCCCCCGGATTGGCCGCCAGCGCCGAGAATGCCGACGGATTTTGTGTCAGTGCTGAAAAGGATCGAGCATTGGCCGCCATTGCGGCCAATGCGGATGCTTGGGAAGCGCTCGCTTGCGAGGCCGCTGAAACGACCGATGCGGCTTGCAGGGTCGACTGAAACGCCGACGGATTGCGCGCCAGTTCGGAGAATGCCTTGGGGTTCGCGGCCATCGCCGCCATCGCCGCCGGGTTCTGCGCCAGCGCGGCAAAGCCCGGATCGCCGGCAAGCGCGCGGAAATTGGGATCCTTGACCATCACCTCGAAGGCGTCGGTCTGCATCAGCTCGGCAACCGAGGTGTCGCCGAGCGCCACGTCCTGATCATTTATCTGGCTGTCGATATGCCGGTTGGCTGGAGTAATCGTCCCTGCGGTCGGGCCCATCGGCGGGTAGACGCGCCCAAGCCCGTAAGCTCCGACGGCAACCAGCGCCACGACGGCAACGGAAACGGCATAACGACGATTATTGATGTTGGCGGTGGTCATCTTGCATTACCCCTGCGATGCAAGCCAGCGAACTTGGGCGCTCATTTCAAGCGAGTCAACGTTGGGTTAAGTCAGTGTTAATATTGCTGGCCATCGGGTTGACCCCACGCAAACCGCCGAAGCCTGAAAGACAAGTCCCGCGTATATTTGCAGGTTCCCGCAGAAAAAGGTGGTGCCGCTTAGGTGACTCGAACACCTGACCCCATCATTACGAATGATGTGCTCTACCAGCTGAGCTAAAGCGGCGCTCCCGGCCCGTTTGGCCGTTGCATGAGGCGGGCCCGTAACAGCGCCACCGGCCCGGAGCAAGGCCGCCGCGTCCGCTAACTCAACAGACATGCTTAACAATTTGGTAAAACCTCTCCGGCATTGCTGCTTCCTGATTGAAATGTGGGGCAGTCTCGATGGATTCCTATCGCGAACATCCAAGTGAGTACGACCTTCCCGCGTCCGAGGCCGCACCGGCCCCAGACGTGGCGATCGCGATCGGTACCGACGAGCGTCGGATGCATGTCCGCGCCTATAATTATTGGGTGTCGCTGCTCGAGGGGCGGGATTATCCGTCGATCGAGGATCTGGAGCCCGGCGACGTTGCGGATTTCGCCGCGAACAGCGTGCTGCTCGACTTCACCTGCGGCCGCGACAATCCAGCGACCCCATATATTGGCGCCGCAATCCGGCGGGAATGCGACCTTGATGAAGACATCAAGAGTATCGCCGACGTCCCGAGCCGGTCCTTATTGTCGCGCCTGACCGACCATTACCTTCAGATCATCGCCAATCGCGCGCCGATCGGCTTTGAAGCCGAGTTCCAGAACCAGCGCGGCGAGACGATCTGCTACCGCGGCATTCTCATGCCATTTTCGTCGGATGGGGACACCATCGACTTCATCTATGGCGTGATCAATTGGAAGCAGGCGGCCGCATCGGCACTGTCCCCAATCGATGTCCCGATAGTCGAGATCGGAGCTGAGCCCGAGCATCTCGCCGACAGCATCGACGAGACCTTCGAGCCGGTCGCAACGATCGCCAACGAACCGCTGGCTGAGATCGAACCCGAGCCGGTTGAAACTATTGATGAGACTTACGCAGAGGTTGACGAATCGCAGGAAGAACTGGCCGAATTCGCACCCGAAGCTGAGCATTCCGAGGATTCCGCCGGACCTTCGTTCGGCAGCCTCGTTGGCATGGTTTCCGCTACCGCCCCCAAGCCAGTCGAGCGCAAGCCGCTGGAACTCGGTGAGGTTGCAGAGCCCCCCGCGCATGCCTTCGGTCAACCGTTTGCACGCCCGGTCGATTTCAGTCCGCTTCCCGATCTTTCCGAGGACATCGAGTTGCCGGAACTCGGCGATGACGCCGGCCTTGCCGACCGCCTGTGGGCGGCGCGAGAAACGGCGGAGGTCGTAAAGTCGGCCGATGGACGCAGCCGCGCGGCTTTGTACCAGGCGCTGGCGCTGGCCTACGACTTCGCAATTGCCGCTCAGGACAATCCGGAGGATTATTCCGAATTGCTCGAAGAGAGCGGCGTCAAGGCGCAGGCGCGCGCGCCGATGACGCCCATCGTCAAGCTCGTGTTCGGAATCGATTACGACAAGACCCGCCTGACGGAGTTCGCCTCAGCATTGTCCTACGCTTGCCGGCAGCAAGTTGCTTTGGGAGGATTCGGCAAATTTATCGAACGGCAGCCCGGCGGGGTCAAAGCCCTGGTTGCGGCCGAACGTCAGGCGAAACGGCCCGAACCCAGGCCAGACACCGCGCTTGAGTCCGCGCGTCAACGGCTGCGCACGGCGTCGGTGGTGGACTTTGCAGTTCTAGCCGGTGATGAAGAGTTCGGGCTGATCGTCACTCGTCGCAATGCGGACGGCGTGCACGAGGCCGTGGCGCGGATCGACGATCCCGCAATGATCGACCGCGCGATCCGTCGCGCCCGCTAAGTTCCTCAGACAAAAGCGCTAGCGCTTGTCCGCTTCGTTGCGGCGCGGCTATAGGCCGGTCACACGCGATATTTGCGGAGCAATTTAAAAGTCATGACGGCCCATTCGCGCCTCGCCAAGCCATTGGTCGAGGCCCTGCGCGCTGCGCTTACGCAGAATGCACTTCCTGGCGAGACCCATGGCTTCAGCAAAGACCAACAGGTCGAAGCAGCGACTTTCGTGGCGGAATGCGCGGCGGTTCGCGAACCCGGCACGAGCATTGTTCGACTTGAATCGATCGGCGGCGAAGCGGGCAATCGCCGGATGCGGCTGGTCACCGTCAACGAAGACATGCCCTTTCTCGTCGATAGTGTCGCAGCAGCGGTGTTCGCGAGCGGGATCGAAATTCAAAGACTGCTGCACCCCATCGTAGCGATCGAGCGGACCACGGACGGCGCGATCCGCAAGGTCGGTCGCGGTACAGCGGAATCCATCGTCTACATGGAATTGCGCCGGGTCGATGCGCGGGGCCGACAGGCTTTACTACGCGCCGTGGAAACGGCGTTGCGCGATGTCTGTGCGGCGGTCGGCGACTGGGCCAATATGGTCGCCCTTATGGCCGAGGATGCGGACGCGCTTGACGCAGATGATTCCGAGGGCGCCGAATTGCTGCGCTGGTTCACCAAGGACAATTTCACGCTGCTCGGCCACATCAACCTCACCAAAAACGGGGGTACGTCGAAGCCGCTCGGAATCTTCCGCAACGACTTCACTCTGTGGGATCAGGATACACCGATCACCGCCCTCAGGACTTTGGCCAAGGGCAAGCACAAATTGCTGAACCTGAAGGCGACACGGCTGTCGTCGGTCCATCGGCGGGTGCCTCTCGACGTTGTCATGGTGCATCGCAAGGGCGGCAGCATTTCGTTGCACGCGGGCTTATGGACCAGCGTCGCGATGCGCGCCCCGGCTGACGAGGTTCCGATCCTTCGCGAACGGCTAGCGGCTCTTGACCGGGAACTTGGATTCGCGCCCAGCAGTCACGGCGGCAAGGCGCTATCGCATGCCATTTCCACCCTCCCGCACGACCTCCTGATCGGATTTGACGCGCGCGAAGTTCGTACAGCAGCGCTGACTGCGATGTCGCTGGTGGACCGTCCCCGCCCGCGCTTGCTGCTGCTGCCGGACGCACTGCGTCTCCATGTCTATGCGTTCGCTTGGCTGCCGCGGGACGAATACACGACGGCGCGGCGTAAAGCCGTCGCCGCGACGCTCGAACGGGCAATCGACAGCAAACTCTCCAACTGGTCCGTCGAGTTGGACGAAGGCGAACTGGCGCTGTTGCGGTTCACTCTTCCGATGGTGCCCAATACCGAGCTTCCCGATCCCGAAGCGCTTGACCGAGCGATCATGGAAATGGTGCGTGGCTGGGCTCCTTCAGTGGAGGGCGAGTTGATCGCACTGGTGGGGTCTGCGCGCGCGACCCGGCTTAGCCTGACGTACCTCCCAGCCTTTCCGGACGCCTACCGGTTGCGCACAGGCGGTTTGGAAGCGGCGTCCGATGTGCTCCAACTGTGCGGGCTGCGCAGCGAACGTGACCGGTCCGTCCGAATGTGGCGAACGCAGCCGGATCAAGGCGATACTCTTCACCTGAAGGCTTATGCGCGCGGCGGGCTTGTCCCGTTGTCCGAAGTCGTCCCGGTGCTGGAGAATTTCGGATTTCGCGTGCTTGAGGAAGTGCCGACCGCGCTCGCGGACGGCACGCTCGGCTACATCCACGATTTCCGGCTCGAGCTTGGTAGTGTCGGCGATCTCGATGCGATCATGGCGCGATCCGAAGAGATCGAGGCGGCCATCGGGTCCGTTCTCAGCGGTGCGTCCGAGAATGACGAGTTCAATCAGCTTGTGCTGTTTGCCGCGCTGAGCACGCAGGCCGTCGTCTGGATTCGCGCCTGGTTCCGTTACTTGCGCCAGACGGGAAGCAGCTTCGGCCTTGTGACTATCGTCGATGCGCTACGCCGCGCGCCGAAGGCCACAAGTGCACTTATCCGCCTTTTCTCGGCCACGCATGATCCGGCGGGAAGCAGCCAGCGCCAGAAGGCCGTGGAGCGGATCGGACGTGAGTTCGACGATGCGCTTGCGACGGTCACATCGATTGACGAGGACCGGATTCTGCGGCGGCTTCGGGTCTTGGTCGATGCGATCATCCGTACCAACGCCTTTGCCCCGGCCGCGGCCGAAGCGCTTGCGTTCAAGATCGACTCCAGCCGCGTGCCGGGACTTCCGGCGCCTGTTCCCTGGCGGGAGATCTGGGTCTACTCGCCGCGCGTCGAAGGCATCCACTTGCGCGGAGGACCGGTCGCGCGCGGCGGAATTCGCTGGTCCGATCGGCGCGACGATTTCCGGACGGAAATCCTGGGCCTGATGAAGGCGCAGCTGGTGAAGAATGCCGTGATTGTCCCGACAGGCGCTAAAGGCGGCTTCTATCCCAAGCAATTGCCGTCCCCGAACAATCGCGACGTCTGGCTGGCGGAAG
>JBDSZD010000085.1:0-26705 GCA_039925325.1 Sphingomicrobium sp. | reverse complement strand
CCGACGCGCCTGGCTGGCAGCGGATCGCATCGCTCGCCCAGGGCTCGGACGCGCACACACAGGCCGAGATCCGCGAATATGTGACGCTCCTGACTGAACTCATCCTGACGTCCGAGGAGAATCTGCTCCAGCAATCGTCGGACACGCACCGGATCAGAGTCGACAGCGTTGGCCAATTTGATCGGTTGGCGGAACTCCGGGGGCAGCTTGGCCCGACCGCCGTCTCCGCGCTGACCTCTTTACTGCCGTTCAGTCGCAACGATTATTGGGAGCTCTGGGAATTGCATCATCATCTCCGCAAGAAAACCAGAGACAGTGTGCTGTCAGACTAACGCGCACTAATCTCCGATTGGCGGACGAGTGGCTTTGAGCGCGATGTTCAGCTGACGACGATTTGCCACTCGGCCAGGGCGGCCGAGCGGCGGAGTTTGTAGGTCTGGCGATCGACGAGGTGACGTTCGGAGTTGAAGTGATTGTGGACGTTGGCGTGGACGGATGCGAACTTTTGTAAGCATCCCATTCGTCGAAACCTCAGCATCGCCCGCTCTCGTCGTCGAAAGCTCAGGTGCGAGTTCTCCACCCGGTTGTTGGCCCAGCGTCCGACCTCTTGCTTGTCGCTGTTCCCAAGCTCGGTCATCGCTGCTGCATAGGAGCGCAGCCCGTCGGTGGTGATTGTCTCAGGTGGGCCGTGGCGCTTGAGCGCCTTTTTTATGAACGCGAGAGCAGCAGCCTTGTCGCGGGTCTTCGTAACGAAGCTTTCGAGGATCTCGCCTTCATGATCCACTGCACGCCAGAGGTAGTGCATCTCACCGTTGATCTTCACGTACATCTCATCAAGGTGCCACCGCCAGTGGCGGAAGCCTCGCATGTACGAGACGCGCTTTCTTCTGATCTCGCCGGCAAACATCGGGCCGAACCTGTTCCACCAATAGCGGACCGTCTCGTACGATAGGTCGATGCCGCGCTCGAACAGCAGGTCTTCAACGTTCCTGAGGCTGAGCGGGTACTTAACGTACAGCAGCACCGTCAGGCGGATCACCTCGGGTGAGGTTTTGAAGTAGCGGATGGGCTGCGAGGCTGGCGAGGTCTGGGCATGGGGGTGCCCCTACCCGTGAGTTCTTACCAGTCGGTGCATTTGCTCTGACAGTGCCCTGCCGTGCATTTACTCTGACAATGCCCTCTGACAATGCCCAATTTTCTGCTGTTTCACCAACCGCCGAAAGCGGTGCAAAGTCGGCTCGGTATAGCCGCCGGGCTGTTCGACCCCTTCGAAAATGAGTGCTCTGGCGGCTTGATAGGCGGCACTCGCGTGACCGTCGCGCATTGGCCGGTAGTGCGGATCATCGGAATTCTGCGTGTCGACCCTTGCAGCCATTCTCCTCAATGCCGCTTCGATCTCTTCTTGCGTGCACACGCCATGCCAGAGCCAGTTAGCCAGTGCCTGGCTCGATATTCGAAGGGTGGCGCGATCTTCCATTAGCCCGACGTCGTGAATGTCAGGAACCTTGGAGCAGCCAACACCTTGCTCGACCCAACGGACGACATAACCGAGGATGCCTTGGGCATTGTTATCAAGCTCGTCACGGATTTGCTGCGACGACCAACTGCAACCGTCCGCGAGTGGAATGCGCAGAAGCGCGTCGATGGAGGTGATGGGCTCTGTGGCCCGTTCTTGCTGCCGCGCGAAGACGTCGATCGCGTGATAATGGGTAGCATGCAGAGTCGCCGCCGTCGGCGAGGGGACCCAGGCGGTGTTGGCTCCTTGGGCAGGATGAAGCTTCTTCTGCTCAAGCATGTCGGACATCCGGTCCGGCGCAGCCCACATTCCTTTTCCGATTTGCGCCCGTCCGGAAAAGCCGGAAGCGAGACCGATTTGGACATTCCGATTTTCATAGGCAGCGATCCAGTCGCTGAACTTCATGTCGCCTTTGCGGATCATCGGTCCCGCTCGCATCGAGGTGTGGATCTCATCACCGGTCCGATCCAAAAAGCCGGTGTTGATGAAGAAAATTCGATCCTTCACGGCCGCGATACACGCCGGGAGATTGGTGGAAGTGCGCCGCTCCTCGTCCATTAGCCCGACTTTGATCGTGTGGCGATCGAGGCCGAGCAGGTCTTCGACGGCATTGAATAGCCGGTTCGTGAAATCGACTTCGCGCGGACCGTGCATCTTCGGTTTGACGATATAGACGGAACCGCGCGCGCTATTAACGTGACGTCCCAATCCACGAAGGTCGTGAAGCGCAATGAGAGTCGTGACGATCGCGTCGAGGATACCTTCAGGCGCTTCGCTTTCATCGGGCAGCAGAACCGCAGGGGTGGTCATCGAATGCCCGACATTTCGTACCAGCAGCAGACTGCGACCTTTGAGGAGTATCGGCTCGCCGTTGAGGCCAAGGTAAGTCCGGTCTTCCGCGAGCGCGCGGGTCAGTTTCTGGCCACCTTTTTCAAAGGTCGCCTCCAAGTCTCCCCGCAGCAGGCCAAGCCAGTGGCGGTAGGCGGCAACCTTGTCTTGTTCGTCGACCACGGCGACCGAGTCTTCAAGGTCGACGATAGTCGTGAGGGCTGACTCTAGAACGACGTCGGCAATACCCGCCGGGTCTTCGCGCCCGACCGGATGACTCCGATCGATGACGACCTCCAGATGGAGACCATTGTGCCGGAACAGGAGACTACCGCCTCGCCTCCCTACTAGCTGGGTCGGGTCGGCTAGGGCGGGTTCGGGGCCTTGGAGGTCGGCCCAGCACCCCGATCGAAGCGGCACTGTGCGGTCGAGAAAAGATTTGCTCCACGCGATGACCTCAGCACCGCGTATGGAATCGTACATCGCGCCGGCAGCAGGGAGGGTTCCGAGGGCATCCGTTCCGTAAAGCGCATCATACAAGCTGCCCCAGCGGGCATTGGCTGCGTTCAACAGAAAACGAGCGTTGAGAACGGGCACGACGAGTTGAGGTCCCGCAATTGCTGAGATCTCGGAATCCAGATTCTTCGTGTTGATGCGGAATGGCTCGGGCTCGTCCACAAGATAGCCGATGTCGCGCAGGAATTCGATATAGGCTTCGCCGTCGTGCGGCTCGCCGGCTCTTTGATCATGCCAGTGATCGATCTCCGCCTGAAGGCGATCACGCTCGGCAAGAAGAGCCGTGTTTTCCGGCGTAAATGTAGCAAAAATATTGGCGACACCTCGCCAGAAAGTCGAATTGTTAACTCCGGTGCCGGGGAGCACCGATTCTTCGATGAAATTCACGAGCTCGTCGGCGATTTCGAGGCCGCCTCGTTGCGTCATATGCGTCATCGATTATTACCTATGCCTATCAGTGGAAATGCTGCTGGCTTTGCTCCGAGATCAGGCCGCGCTCCGAGCACTTCGGCCAGTAGAGCCGCATCGGACTGTCCACCAACAGCTTACTCTGCAGCGTGTCGGTGCTATGATCTCGGGGATGACGTCAATCAGCGCACCGTCGTCGGGCAGCACGTCTTCCGGCCGATCGTCGATCAAGCTTGCCGCATCGGTCATCATGAACCCGAAGGCGCCACCGATGCCTTCTGCGCGGCATCCGCTGCATCGTAGAGCATTGCGGCCCGCCAGAAGCATAAAGCGGCGAAAATCGGAGTCGCCGCGATCAGCAGCATCGAATAGCGGATGGAATCATCGCCGAACTGCGGCGCAAGCAAATCGCTGAGGAAACCGACCGCGCTCGGACCCACGGCATTTCCGACCAGGCTTGCGCCAAGCAGCACGACGGAAATCGCTAGCGCGCGGCGCCGCTCACCGACGACATTGACCACCGCCGCGAAAATCGGCCCCTGATGAATGAGCGTGAAGAAGCTGCTGAGCGCGAACCCGCCGACCCAGACCGCATAGGAGTTGCCGAGCAGGAACAGCGCTTCCGCCGGCCCCGCCAGGAAGCAGGCAATTGCGGGAATGCCCACCCGCCAGAACGCCCGCTGTTTCGGCACCCGGTCGATCAACAGCCCGCCCAGCAGAATGCCCGCGAGACCGATGAGCCCGCGCGTGGGTCCAACAATATTTGCGACCTCGGTAATTTGGAGATGATGGACCCGCACGAAGAAAGTGGGCGTCCACGCGCCCGTCGCCCAGATGTTGGCGCCCATCAGCGTCACCCCGGCAAAGATCCACGCAAAGCAGCGGTTCGAGAAAAGCCCGGCGAGATCGCCAACGAGTGAGCGCGCCATCGGCAGCCTGGCAGGTGGCGGGGCGGTCCGCTGCGGTTCCCTGACCGTGAGCGCGAGCAGTACGGCCAAAAGCACGCCCGGCAGGCCCATGGCCACGAACATTGCCCGCCACCCATAATTGTGGGCGATCCACCCCGCGATCGGGAAGAACAGGATGTAGGAAAAAGGTGCGGCAGTGCCGAAGATTGCCATCGCGAGCGGGCGGCGCTCAGGCGGGAAGCGGTCCGCGATGATCGAGTTCGAAGGCGCCATGCCGCAGGCCTCCCCCGCACCCATCAAAAGGCGGACCACGGCCAATTGCCAAATATTCACGATCGCGCCGGTGCACGCGGTCATCAGGCTCCAGAAGGTGAGCCCTGCCGCAATGATGTTGCGCCGGTTCGTGCGATCGGCGAGCCAGGCGATCGGCAGGCCAAGCAGCGAATAAAAGAGGATGAAGGCAAGGCCGGAGACCAGGCCAAGGACCGTGTCCGATGAGCCAAGTTCCGCCTTGATTGCAGGCAAGGCAAGGCCGAGCAGCGATCGATCCAGATAGTTGAAAACCGAGACGAGCGTCAGGACCAGCAACGGCCAGGTTGCTGACCATGGCCATGGCGGACGTTGCGGACTGCCGGCCTCCGTCACAATCGCGACGCCCGGGTTTCCTGCGCGGTCATGAACTCAAGCAGGGCCGGTTGCCCGGCCTCGGTTGCAGCAATGCCGCGCCGGATTGCCGGAACGATATCCTCGGGAGAAGTGATGCGTTCGCCATATCCCCCCAAGGCTCGCGCAAAGGCCGTGTAATCCCCGGAAATATCGGTGGCACGGAAGCGCTCGGTTGCCACCGGCATGATCGGCAATTCGATCGCCATTGCGGAATTGTTGAGCAGGATCGAGAGGATCGGCAACCGCTCGCGAACCGCCGTTTCAAAATCCATGCCGGTGAATCCGATCGCCGCATCGCCCCAAACATTGATGCACAATTTATCTGGGCATGCGACCTTCGCCCCCATCGCCAGGCCAAGGCCGTAGCCGAGCTGGGTCGTCTTTCCCCAACCGATGTAGCTCAGCGGCGAGATCGACTTCCAATAAGGCGTGAGCTGATCGCGCGGCGATCCGGCATCATGTGTAATGATCGTGTTCGCAACATCGACCGTGCGCTGCAGATCCCACAGAACTCGGAAGGGACTTAGCGGCGCGTCGTTGGACTCCAGCAGCGGCAGCCATTCGGCCATCCATTTGGCCTCGACATCGGCGATCTCTTGCGCGACCGGGCCTGCATCACGCGCCGTCTGCAATCGTGCGCGGCAAGCCTCGACTAACATAGCCAAGGTGAGCTTCGCGTCGCCGGCGAGCGCATCGACGCAGGGTACGCCCTTGTTGATGTCTGCCGGATCCAGCGTCGCGTGAACAATCCTTGCACCCGCCGGCATCGCAACTCCGAACGCGGTTTCGGAGAAGCTGCAGCCGATCCCGAGGATCAGGTCTGCGCGGTCGAGGAAATGGCGAAGCTGTCCCGGGATCGCCGCACCGCCCGAGCCGAGGGCGAGAGGATGTGTCTCGTCGAATGCACTCTTGCCCTCCAGGCTGGTCGAGACCGGTGCCGCCAGCAGCTCGGCGAGCGTCTGGAGCTCGGCATAGGCTTCCGCCCAGTGCACGCCTTGCCCCGCATGGATCACCAGCCGCTTGGCGGCGATCAACCGGTCCGCAACACGCGCAACCGCTTCGGGATCCGGCGCAGAGCGCGTCGACACTACGGGCGTATAGTCGATCGGCTCCGGAACCTCTTCCTCCAGCACATCCCAAGGCATTTCCACCAGGGCTGGACGAAGGCGCCCGTTGCGCAGCGCGGTGAATGCCCGCCGCAGGATTGACGGAGTATCTTCAGCGCGTAGGATGGGCTCGCGGGTCTTGGTGATATCCCGCATGGAAACGCAGGCGTTGTAATTGTCGGGTACGTGCGCCAGCCGCCGGGCATACCCTTGGGGAAGCACCAGGACGGGCACGCTCTCCGAATAGGCTTGGGCGACCGCACCATAGGCGTTTTCGGTGCCGGGCCCGTGCTGCATGGCGAAAACGCCCATCCGTCGACCGCGCGTCAGGCGCGACAAGGCATCGGCCATGTGCAGTCCGGTGCGTTCCTGGCGGACGATGATCGTGCGAATGCCTATGGCCGCGGCCTGCTCAAGAACGGCATTGCGAGGATAGCCGAAAATGACGTCGACACCCTCCCGCGAGAGGATGTCGGCAATCGCCGCGCCAACCTTCATGATTTCGTCGCGTCTGACGGGCCCAGCGGCCGCTCCCCAACGACGGTCGTCCGGATCAGGTGGCGCCGCTCATATTTGAAATCGTGGACCCCGCGGTGGAGCGTGAAGCGGTTATCCCAGACGATCAGAGTATCCTTCTTCCACTTCACCCGGCAGTGATAATGAAGGTGCTGCGCCAAGCTCTGAAGGTAAGCCAGCAAGGCACGGCTTTCCTCCTCGCTCCAGCCCACGAAGCGCTTGAAATAGGCCGTCGTGGCGAACAGCGCCTTGCGGCCGGTCTGCGGATGGGTGCGCACTGCGGGGTGGATGTTTTCCAGCTGATCTTCGGTGAAATCGTGGCTCTCGCGAAGGCGCAGGCGCTTTTCCGGGGCCAACTTCTCATTCTTCGACCAGATATCCTTGCCCGAGTAAACAACCTGGAGGCCGTCGAGCAGCGTCTTAAGTCCGTCGGACATATGTTCGTAGACCAGATAGGCATTGGAAAAGGCCGTATCGCCTCCCCACTGGGGCACTTCCAGCGCGCGCATCACGATGCATTTGGGCGGCTGAAGAAGAAACGGGCTATCCGTGTGGAAATGCTCGAACGACGGAACGACATTTTCTGGCTCGTGTGCCTCGCGGCGGACTTCTTGCATGTCGCGATGTCCGTCGTAGATCGGCGCCTGCGGCAGTTCGGTGATTTCGCCGAAGTGACGCGAGAAGGCCTTGTGCTGCTCCGGCGTCAGGTCCTGGTCGCGAAATACAATCACCAAGAAATGCTCGAACGCCTTCATGATTTCGCCGAGGACCTCATCGTCCAGCGGCTCGCGCAGGTCGACGCCGCCGATTTCGCATCCGCATGCACCCGAGATCGGTGTGACCTCAATCCGGCGGAACTGCGGCATCGGCAGCCCGGCCACGATCGGTCCCCCGGTCGCACCCTCGCCCATCTCAAACGCCACTCGACTATTCACCGAAACCTCTCCCGGAAATCGTTGCTCGAAAAGTGCCGGAGGCGGGCGGGGAAGACCCGAGCCTCCGGCGAGTATTCATCAGAAGCGGCGCTTCACGGTAACGGCAAAGGTGCGCGGCTCGCCGACTGATCCCTGGACCGAGTTGGTGGATCCGCGATTGTCGAAAACGTCCGTGTAATAGAGCTTGTCGGTCAGGTTCCGGCCTTCAAGAGCAAGCTCCCATTCCTCGCCCGGTGACCGGAATGCCAGCCTGGCATTGACCAAAGTCCGGCCCGCGACCTCCCCGAAAATGTCCTTTCCACCGGTAACCGCATCGACATTGTTGGCGTTGCGGTTGAACGCGTCCTGATGGCTGATGTCGACGCGGGGCGTCAGCGTCGCGCCATTCGCAAACGCAAATTCATATTGCGCACCGAGGCTCCACTGCCACGGCGAAATGTACTGGCCCTTATCTTCCCGCCCGATTCCCGACGTCGCCGCCGCGGCAGAGATCGAAGTGTATTTGAAGTCGAGATAGGAAAGCGAAGCATCGATCGAGAGCCCTGCCACGGGGCGTAAGGTAAGTTCCGCTTCGCCGCCCTTCACATCCGCCTTGCCCGCATTGAGCGGCAGCGCGCAGGGCGTGGCGGGAACGCCGGGAAGCGGGCAACTCGCCACCGAGACGAGGATGTCCTCATATTTGTTGATGAACCCGCTGACGTTCAACCGGACCTTGTGGTCAAGGAAATCGCTCTTGAAGCCGCCTTCATAGGCGATCAGCTTTTCCGGTCCGAACGGCAATGCTTGTGCCGGGAAGAACGGTCGCGGATTGACACCACCGCCCTTGAACCCGGTGGAGGCCTGAGCATAGGTCATCAGCTGATCGGACCAGCGATACTGGACGGCACCACGCCAGTCGACGCGATCGCCAGAGAAGGTGCCCACGAGGCCGTCGAGCGATGCGATCGCTGGCGGCGTAGCGCCGCCGGTAGCGGAACCGGGGATCCCCTTGCGTCCGTAAATGAAGGATTTCTTCAGATCCGTATAACGCACGCCAACGATCAAGTGGAGCCTGGCGAGGGCTTCCCAGTCGGCATTCACGAAAGCTGCTTTCGTTGTCGCCGGGATGTGATTGTCTTCGATGAAGTTAAGGGTCGGGAGCGTCACGCGCGTGACGTTTTCGCTTTGCTTGTGCAGGTAATAGCCGCCGACGGTGAAGTTGAAGGTTTCGCCGAACTGGCCGTTCAGCCGGAGTTCCTGGCTGAATTGATGATTGAAGATCCTGCTCGCCTGCAGTGTCGGCGACAAAGGAGATCCATCGGCCGATGCATATACGCCGCTGAATTTGCGATAGGCGGTGATGGATGTCACGCTGAACGAAGGCGACAGATCGACTTTGAGATTGCCGGACACGCCCCACGAATCGATGGCCGACTTGATAGGCGCCGACCATGGGCCAGATTTGTCCCGCGGTGCGATTTCCAGATAGTTTTCGTAGCTGGTGTACGGGCTGTGGCTGAACGTGTCCTGCGCATAGTCGCCGTAGGGCGAATAGCTGATGAATTGCGACCCCGTGGCCGTCCCGTACCGGACGCCATTCATCGTGTAGGCCGCCGCCGCTGGTCCTGTCGTGGCTGAACCGGTGTTTGTCGCGCCGGGAACGGCGTTTTGGCCGACGTAGAGCAGCGTCGTCGGACCGGCCTCGCTCTCGTCTTGGGTCATGTCGCCGACAAGGTCGAGCGTTACCCGCTCATTCGGCTGGTAGCGCAGGGCAAGGCGGCCCGCGATATAATCCTTGCCGCCTTCCGTACCGAGCTTGCAATTCTTGCTGTTGGTGACCGCGGACGGGATCGGCGTGCCCGGATGCGTACAGGCATAATCGTACCGGGTGATATAGCCGTCCTTATGAACACCCGTGCCGGAAACACGGGCGAACAGGTGATCGGGAACCAGTGTAAAATTGCCGGCGCCGCGCAGTTCGACACGATTGAAGCTCCCGTATGTGGCTTGGACATAGCCTCCGCCATTGCCATCGGGCTTCTTTGAATAGAGTTTGATGGCGCCGCCGATGGAATTCTGGCCGGCCAGCGTTCCTTGCGGCCCGCGCAGGATCTCGACCCGATCCAAGTCGACGAGGCCGAGCATGGAGCCGTGCATCGTCGGCAGATAGACGTCATCGACATAAAGTCCGACACCTGGTTCGAGAGCGAAACTGGTATCGCGCTGACCGACGCCGCGGATGTAGGCGACCACCGCCGGGCCATAAGTAGCCGGTGCCTGGCGGAGCGTTACGTTGGGCGCCTGGTTGCCGACGTCGGCGATGTTGGTTTGGCCGCGGGCCTCAAGCATCGCGCCCGAAACCGCGGTAATTGCCAGCGGCGTGTCCTGAAGCTTCTGGGCGCGGAACTGCGCCGTGACGACGATTTCATCGGTCGCGGTTTTCTGCGCCTGCTTCTGATCCTGAGCAGTGGCATCCGGAGCGGTTGAAGTTCCGGCAGTCGAACTCGCGGTCGTCGCATCTTGGGCCGCGGCAGGAGCCGCAGCGGAAAGGGCTCCAGCGAGCGCGAAGATGGAAGTAGCTGTGTGCAGCGGATTGAATCGGATTGCCATAATGCATGCCCCCCAAAGGCTTCGACTGTCTTTGCGACATTGCGGAGCTAGGAATTGGACATGTTGAACAATCAACTGTCAAGCCGATTCCGGATATTGAAAGTGCAATTCCGGAATACGGAAAATACGGCACGTTGTTCTGAGGTAGCCCCATCGCTCAGCTATGTGAGATTGCCGCCATCTCGCTGAGTGCAACGGCGGATTGGCGCACCGCGGTGGCCAAATCATCTTCGAGATGAAGCTGGTAACGCTTAGACGGCATGGTAACTCCAAGGCACCCGACTATCTCTCCGAAGGCGCCGAAAACTGGCGCAGCGATGCCTGAGATGTCGTAGCGCGGATCGAAATAGCGGGCGTGGCCGCGCTCGCGGATCAATTGCAGGTCAGCCTCGATCTCTCTGCGCGATGAGCGCGGACGTCCGCTCAGTGGCCCGACCGAAGCCTCGCGGATGATCGCCTCGGCGTCCCCCGGCGGCAGAAAGGCGAGGATTGCCCCGCCAAGGGAACCCCATGGCAGCTGGATTTCACCTCCCCGCTCCACAGCGAAGCGCAATGGATGAGGCGTCATCACGACGTCCGCGATGATCGCAGCCCGCATTGACGGACTATAGGTGCACAGGACCGCCGTCTCGTGCCAATTCGCCACCAGTTCTTCCAGCAGCGGCCGCGCACAACGCACCAGATCAAATCGCGCGACGAGCTGCGATGCGAGGCGGTGCAGCTCCCGTCCTGGACGGTAGGTCTGGCCGTCGCCCCGCTCGACTAGTCCAGAGCGGACCAGGGATTGCAGTAGGCGATGGACGGAGCTTGCCGGAAGTTCGGCCGAAGTGGCCAATTCGCCGAGCGCGAATTGTGACGGCCCCTCTGCGACCAACTTGAGTAGGTAGGCGATGCGGTCAGCAGCACCTCGAGGAACCGGGGATTTGGCAGCGTTCATCAGGCGAACATAACGCAAAGTCCGCGGGGCCGTGCGTCAAATTCATCCATGGCTGCCGGGCCGAAACCGCTCCTAAAGGACGGCGTAGTAGCGGAACAGGGATCGGTCGGGATCCGTCCGCCGCTCTCCGCCGCCGACGATGACCGTGCGGGAAAGCCATTCGTGCGGTCCAGCGGGCACACGAAAATAAGGGGTCAGGCGAAAATAGGAGGGCTGAGCGCTCCCTGCCGAAGCTCGCACAAGATAGCCGCGGTTGTTGATGTAAATGCTGGTGCCGTCGTCGGCTTCGAGCATGTAATGCGCGCTCAGCTCGATCGTGCCGTCGTCGCGAACCAGCGCATAGTCGGCACCGCTATGCGGAACCACCCGGCCGGAAAGGCGAGGTCCGCTGATAGTCCCTCCGATCGTCGGCGTATAACCCTGTTGTCCGCCGCCGGGCAGCGGACCGAACATCTGGCGGTCGGCGCCAAACAGGACTTCGATGTCGAACACATGCTCGAGCGTGCAATTCGCAGCGGTCATCGCGTGGTTTCTTTCGCGGGAACGAATGGCAGCAGGATGGCGGAATCGAATGCACCGCCCGTGCGGATGATATGCGTGCCCGAGTTCCTGGTTTGCTCATGCAATGGGAACGGCAGCATCACCCCTTCCTCCTTGGGATAGATGTCGGATCCCGAAACGATCAGCCGTAAGGTCTCGCCTGCGGCAAAACGTACGGAGAACGGCCAGATCTCAATCTCGACCGGAACGCACTCGCCCGGCGAAAGCCATTCCTCATGCGTGTGCAAATGGACTGGCATCTCCGGGCGAGATCGCTCGGGATCGAGCGCGCGGTGGCTGACCCGCAGCCATCCGAGCGCTATCGGGCCATTTTCGTAAAACGCATAGAAGGTGAAACCAACGGGCTGTCCCGTGGCATCGATCTTCTGCAAGGCGACGAACAGGTCCATGTCGTCGCTTCCGTCGGCTTCGACCCAGAGCCTCACGCAAGCATTGCCGGTCAGCTCGGCGTCTTCGCCAAAGCGATAGTCGAAAGAGATTGCACCGCTTCGTGCCGGATAGCGTGCCTCGGCTTCGGGGGGTGCCTCCTTACCCACGATCCCGCTGGCAGCGTCGAGATCGAGGCGGCGATAGTCTGTGCGAGCGAGCGGCCATTCCTGCTCGGCCCGCTCGTTGGCGACGCCATGCCGCTCGCGCACTTCGATGCGCACCTTCGGCCAGGCCACAACAGCGGTGGGCCGATCCCGCAGATAATGATCGAAGAAGGCGAGCTGCCGCGCACGGCTTTCCGGGCGGTAATAATGCGCCCACTTCTTCTGGCCGTGGATCTCCAGCCATTTGTCGGCTGACCCCATGCGGCGCCACGCCTCGACTGTCCCGCGGAGATGCAACCCCTGGTCCGACCAGCTCGCGATGACATACGCAGGCTGGCGAATGGCTTCGAGATCAAGCTCCTTCGAACGCCAATAATCGTCAATCAAAGGATGGGCGGCAATGTTGGCCCAGCTGTCTTCCGTGCGGTTGAGCGACCATTGGATATTGTCGCAGGCGCGCGGCAGAAAGTTCGTCTCCAGAATGCCGCCATGATAAGCGAGTTCCCGATACCAGTCCGAAAAGCCTTCCCATGGATTGAGTGCCGCCAGCGGCTCGGGCCGCAACGGCGCGACCAGATATTGAATGCCGGCGAGATAGGACACGCCGGTCATTCCAACGCGCCCGTTCGACCATGGCAAGCGCGCCAGCCACTCGATTGCATCGGCGCAATCTTCCGCCTCCTGAATGCCATTGTGGTGAAAGTCGCCACCCGAAAGCCAGGCGCCGCGTGGGTCCACGACGGCCACGGCATAACCCTGGTCGCCCCACCAGACCGGATCAGGCGCTTCGAAGGCGGTCAGATCCGACAGCCAGTCCGGATCGACACCGGAGCGCGGCCAGAAAACGCGATTGGTGAGGGCATGCTTGCCGTAGGGACCCCAGGCCAACAGGATGGGCACGTTCGAGGACGCATTTTCCGGACGGTAGATGTCGCAGAAAATCTCCACGCCATCGCGCAACGGGATCCTGCAGTTGTTTTCGATCGCGAGCCCACGCTGGGTCCGTCGCGAGTAAACGGCCGGCGGCGGCGGCTTGACGGGGTGACTGAAAGGGTCGTTCCCCGCGCGCATCAGCGGCCGAAAACGCACAGTTCCCCCTTACAGCACGATGAAATAATGGATGCGGTTGGCGTTCGGCACCTTCTCCGCGACGCCGACGAAGACGTGCTGCGACATCCATTCGTGCGGCCCCTGTGGCGCATCGAACCGCGGCGTCACCCTCATATAATAATCGTCGAAGGCGACCGGTTCGTTGCGTCGCATCTTCTCGGCAATTTCAGGACTGCGTGCCCAACGGAAGCCACGATTTTCGAGATAGACGATCGCACCGTCTTCGGCTTCGAGCAGATAGCGCGCGTCAAAATCGATTACGCCGTTCGGGCGGGACAAAGGGAAGTCGCCTCCGGACATCGGGACCACCCGGCCATTGAACCGTGGCCCCTCGACGACGCCTTCCGCAGCGTAGATTGCGGCCCGAGTGTCCCCGCGCGCACCCGGCTTGATCCAATAGGGTTTCGACAAGGTGATCGAAATCGTGAAGGCGTATTCAAGGTCCGGGGCGAAAGCGTGCGGTCGGTTCATCTGGCTGATAGAGTGCTCATCTGTTGATTTGTCAACATCTGCAGTTACTGAAATCAGGCGACAAGACAATCAACCTTTGCGCAGTTAGAAAACGCCATGCCCAAGGTGAAACCCGCAACCGAGACGCCCGAGGAGACCCTGACTAAGAGGTCTTCTTTCGAGTTCGGCCCGTTGCACATTCCGTATCGGATCTTGCTGCTGGGCAAGATGATTGACCGCGTTACTGCGCAGCATGTCCGCGATACGGCCCAGCTGGCGCTGGCCGAATGGCGCGTTCTCACTCATGTGGAAATGATCGGCAAATGCAGCGCCGCCGAGGTGGCAAGCGTTGCATATGCGGATCGCGCCGAAGTGAGCCGTGCCCTCAGTTCGCTCGAAAAGCGCGGCTTCGTGAAGCGGGAAGCCAACCCGCGGAACCGCAAGAGCAGCCTGGTTTCGCTGACCGAAGAGGGCAAGGCAGTTCATGCATTGATTCGCGGCGAACGCGGCAGATTCTATGAGCAATGGTTGACCGACCTGTCGACGGCCGAAAGGTCGTCGCTCAACGCGGCTTTGGACCAGGTGACTCGCCGCGTGATCGAAAGCGCCCCGCACATGTTCGACGTCTAGGGGGAGTTGGCCAGGCGCTTCGCTAGGATATTACGAACGAGGTCGGCGAGCTGAAAGCGGAAATCAGGTTCCTCGGCGCATGACCCACACCCGCCGAGCTGTGGAGAGTAACGAATGCTGCGCTGCGCGCAGCTTGCGCGTAGCCGTCGGCCACAGCCAAGACAGACGCCTGCTGAAGACCGAGGACATATTCGAACTAGACAGGAAAATCGCGAAACATCGGCGGCCCGGTAGAACCCAGATGGCCGAACACCCGCGTCATGCCGAGCCGGCGCAAAAGCGCGATACTGATTTCGCGAACCGTCTCCATATCGTGCATCTTTAGTTGATTTATCAATTCACGCTAGGCAATCCTGCGTATCGCTCCGGTTCATCGCTCCCCGCGATCAATCGGGCGCTGGAGCGCAGATGACATGAGCAGTTTCCCGGACACGCCCGCCTTTACGGGCTTCAACACCCCTTCGCGGGTTGAGGCCGACGCTTTCGATCTGGCGGTCGAAGGCACGATCCCGCCGGAGATTCACGGCGCTTTCTATCGCGTTCAGCCAGACCCGCAATTCCCGCCGCTGCTCGGCAACGACATTCCATTCAACGGCGATGGAATGATCACCAGGTTCAGTTTCGAAAATGGCCGCGTGCATTTCTACCAGCGCTGGGCGCAAACCGACAAGTGGAAGCTGGAACATGCAGCCGGCCGATCCTTGTTCGGGGCATATCGGAACCCGTTGACCGACGATCTGGCTGCGAAAGGGGCGATTCGCGGGACGGCGAACACCAACATCTTCCATCACGGGGACAAGCTTTATGCGCTCAAGGAAGACAGTCCGGCGCTGGTCATGGATCCCGATACGCTGGAAACTGTCGGCTACACCGATTTCGGCGGCAGGATGACCGGGGAAACCTTCACCGCGCACCCGAAGATCGACCCTTCGACCGGCGACATGATCGGCTTCGGCTATGCCTCCAAAGGCATCTGCACGCGTGACATGACCTATTATGAGGTTGCGCCGGACGGCACGCTGAAGCGCGAGATCTGGTTCGAAAATCCCTATTACTGCATGATGCATGATTTCGCGATCACGCCGGATTATGCGCTGTTCCATGTCGTTCCGATCACCGGAAGTTGGGACCGGCTGGCCCAGGGCAAGCCGCATTTCGGGTTCGATACGACCCTGCCAGTCCACCTTGGCGTACTGCCCCGTCGGGAGGGCGCCACGGCCGAGGACATCCGCTGGTTCACTACGGACAATTGCTTCGCTAGCCATGTGATGAATGCCTATCAGGACGGCGATCGCATCCACTTCGATACGCCGGTCGCGAAGAACAACATGTTTCCGTTCTTCCCGGACGTTCACGGCGCCCCGTTCAACCCGGCGGAATCCGCCAGCTTCCTAACCCGCTGGACGGTGAATATGGCGTCCAACTCGGGCGAGTTTGAGAGCAAGACGCGGTTGACGGACATGGCCGGCGAATTTCCCAGAATCGACGACCGCTACCAGGGCCTGCCTTACCGCTACGGATGGCTGCTGGTAATCGATCCGACCAAGCCCGTCGAACTGAAGGGCGGCAGCGCGGGCGGCGCCGTGATGAACACGCTCGGGATGGTCGACCACAAGACTGGCACCGAGCAGAGCTGGTGGTGCGGGCCAGTCTCGAGCCTTCAGGAGCCCTGCTTCATCCCGCGCAGCGCCGACGCATCCGAGGGCGACGGTTGGATCGTCCAGATCTGCAATCGGCTGGAAGAACGGGCGAGCGACCTACTGCTGTTCGACGCCACCGAGATCGCCAAGGGGCCGATCGCCAGCGTGCGCATCCCGATCCGGATGCGCTTCGGACTTCACGGCAACTGGGTCCCCGCGCAGGCGGCGTAGGGCGCTCAGCCGGCGGTGAAGCCGAACACCCGTTCCGCGTTGGTTTGCATCAACTTGCGAAGGGCGGCGGGGAGAAGGTCGAGATTATCGTGGGTGCGCACTTCGTCCGCCACATATTGGTACGGATAATCCATCGCGTACATCACCCGGTCTCCACCCATCACGTCGATGCACAGCTTGATCGCGGGCTCCCAGGGCAAGCCGCTGGTGGTGACGATCACATTCTCCCGCATGCAATCGATCAGCCCCTTCTTGAGCGGCTTCAACCGTTCATAACGGCCGGAGCGGACCCCGGCCTGATGCATGAAGTCAAGCCGAAAAAGCCAGAAGGGCAGCGCTTCGCCGCCGTGCCCGACGATGATCTGCAGGTCGGGATAACGATCGAAAATGCCAGTGGTCATCAAGCGCAGCAAATGCATGCCGGTCTCGACCCCGAAGCCGAAGATCGCTCCGTCGAGCCCCGCCTCGAGCAAAGGATCGATCATCGCGTCGGGCGGCGTTTGCGGGTGGATGTAAAGCGGCTGGCCAGTCTCCGCCAAGGCGCGGAAGATCGGATCGAAGAATGGCTCGTCGAGATAACGACCCTGCGTATGGCTGTTGACCATCACACCCTTGAAGCCAAGCTCCTCGGCGCCGCGCCTGATTTCACGTGCCGACCATTGCGGATCCTGTGGAGCGATGCTGGTGAGCCCGATGTAGCGCCCGCGATGGCGTTCGACCGCGGCCGCGAGCTGATCGTTGGCACGGCTGACGATGCCCTTCGCATCCTCGGACTCGAACGGCTGCCCGCCTGGCGACGTGAGCGCCAATACGGCCACGTCGATGCCTGTAGCGTCCATGTCGGCGATGCGGCGCTCGTCGAGATCCAGCAGCCGTTCGATGATCGTCGTCGCGCGTTCGGATGGCGAACCGGCGTAGAAGCCCCAGAGCGACGTCACGCCCTTGTCTGCCCTGCCCTCGCGGATCAGGCGGAGGAAGCCATCGATCTGCTCGCGGGTTGCAAAGGCTTCTTCCGTGGCGATGCGGAGATAGCCGCGACCGCCGCCCGTTTCGAGTGGATGGGTCATGCTTCGTGCACCGCCTTGGTTATCAGACAAGCCTGGACGCCCTCCGGCCCGTCCTCGCTGCCGTGGCCAGACCATTTGACGCCTCCGAACGGCGCGTCCGCTCCACCGATCATCGACGTGTTGACGCCGACCATCCCCGCTTCGATCTCACGCGCAACGCGCTTCTGGCGACGGGAGTCCTCTGTCCAGACGTAAGCCGCGAGGCCGAACGGCAAGCGGTTCGCTTCGGCGACCATCGCCTCCTCGTCCGCATAGGGATTGATGATCGCGAGCGGCCCGAATGGCTCCTCGTTCATCGCCTGCGCTTCGACCGGCACCTCGCTCAGCACCGTCGGCGCGAAGAAGAACCCGCGGTTTCCGATCCGCTTGCCGCCAGCATCGAGGCGGGCGCCCAGCCCAACCGCGTCGGCGACCAGTCGCTCCATTGCCTCCGGCCTCCTGGTGTTGGCCATCGGTCCCATCTGCGATTGCGGATCGAGCCCGTCGCCCACGCGCAGCGCCTTAGCGCGCTCGACGAAGCCGTCGCGGAAGCGCGCGAACAGTTCCTGCTGAACGATATAGCGGGTGGGCGAAACGCAGACCTGGCCCGCATTGCGCCACTTGGAAGCCGCCATCGTGTCCAGCGCCCGTTCGACATCTGCATCGTCGAACACCAGCACGGGGCCATGTCCGCCCAATTCCATCGTCGTGCGCTTCATGTCCTCGGCGGCAAGCCGGATGAGCTGCCTGCCTACCGAGGTCGACCCGGTGAAGCTCAACTTGCGGATCACCGGGGAACCGAGCAGATGCCGCGACACTTCGTCCGGAACGCCGAACACCGCCTGTGCCACGCTCGGCGGAAGCCCAGAGTCGAGCAGGCACTGCAGCACCGCGAGCGCGGATGCCGGTGTCTCCTCGGCGGCCTTCAGGATCACCGAACATCCAGCAGCAATCGGCGCACCGAGCTTTCGTCCCGGATTGCCGGCTGGAAAATTCCACGGCGCGAAGGCTGCCACAGGACCGACCGGTTCGTAGGTCACCGTCGACCTTTGCCCTGTCGGCCGGACGAGTGCGCGGCCGTAAAGCCGATGACACTCGCCCGCGTAGAATGCGAACAGTCCGGCAACCATCATCACTTCGATGCGCGCCTCGGACAGGGTCTTGCCCTGCTCGAGCGTCATGATCTCGGATATCGCGCCCACCCGTTCATGAAGCAGGCGCGACGCGCCGTTCAGGACGCCGGCGCGTTCCTGCGCCGTCGAATTCCGCCACTGCCGAAATCCGTGCGCGGCGGCAGCGAGTGCACGCTCGAGATCGCCGGCGTTCGCTAAGGGCAACTGGCCCAGCGTCTCTCCAGTTGCGGGGTTGAGGACCGGGAACGTCCGGCGGTCGCCGGCCCCGACTCGCTCGCCGGCAATATGTAGATACAGTTCGGGATAAGCCGCCATTTTCCTCCGCCGGCGCTCGCCGGGAGCAGTGTGTGTTTAATACAATATATTGATTAATCATCAACCTTGAGCAAGAACCGGTCGACCTTCCAAGGATCACGCCTTTGCACAATGATGATCAGCGTCTGCTGTCCGCTAGCTACAAGCGCCTGTTCGTCGGTATGTCGTTCCTCGTCGCGCTCTTCAATTTTGCGGACCGCTCGGTGCTTGCGGTGCTCGCGCAGCCGATCAAACGCGATCTCGGACTGAGCGATTTTCAGCTCGGCATCTTGCAGGGCGTGGCATTCGCCTTCCTTTACGCGATCCTCGGCCTGCCGATTGGCCGCTTGGCCGAGCGATTTTCCCGAGTGAAGATCATCTCGATATCGATCCTTTTCTGGTCCTTCATGACCGCAGCGTGTGGACTTGTGAGCGGCTTCGGACAGCTCCTGCTGTGCCGCGTCGGTGTCGGGATGGGCGAAGCCGGAGCGCAACCGGCGACCTCCTCCCTCGTGAGCGACCATTTCCCACGCGAACGGCGCGCGTCGGCGATGTCGGTGATCCTGCTTGGAACGCCATTGGGCATTTTCCTTGGGGCAACCGTAGGAGGGATCGTCGCCGCCCACTTTGGCTGGCGCTGGGCCTTCCTCGCTTTGGGGATTCCCGGCGTGATCGTCGGACTACTGGTGCTGCTGCTGCTGAGGGAGCCTCGGCGCGGGCTCGCCGACAATGCTCCGCGCGACCCGGCTCCTCCACCGCACTTCGGCATCTTCCTGCGCGTCGTGGCGCGCAAGCGCGGGCTCCTGTTCGTCATCCTCGGCGGTTCGTTCGCCGGGTTCGGGATGACCGCGATATCGCAGTTCCTAGCGGTCTATCTGGCCCGGATCTACCAATTGCCAGTGCAGCAGGCGGGGACGCTCTATGGCACGATTTCGGCCATTTCGCTGGGCAGCGGGCTGCTGATTGGATCATTCGGCACGGACTGGCTGGCGCGACGGGGGGACAGGCGCTGGGCCGCATGGGGTCCAGCTATCGGCCTCGCGATCTCCCCATTCCTTTATTGGGTCGCGTTCTCCGCCCACTCGATCGTCTGGGGCTCGGTCCTGCTCAGTGTCGCTGGGGCAATGCTGCTGCTCTATTATGGCCCAACGCTCGCGATGATCCAAAATTTGCTCGAGCCCCGGATGCGCGCAACCGGCGCAGCACTGTTTGCCATCCTTTACACCATCTTCGGCTCGGGATTCGGCCCGGCCGCCGTGGGCTGGATGAGCGACCGCTTTGCTGAATCGGCCTTCTCTGGCGGCAATTATCTCGCGACCTGCAGCGGCGGTAAAGCCGCGTTGGCGGCAGCCAAGTCGATGAATGATCCCTGCGCAATTGCCGCAACCTACGGCATCCGATCGGCGCTAATGGCGGCCGTGTGCGTATTCTTCCTGGCTTCCCTCTGTTTCCTGATCGCGTCCCGTACCCTGCGCCAAGATTTCTACGCGGTTGGAGAGGACGCCGGCCGGAGGGCGGCGTGACCCCCGACGCGGGTGCTGTCACACTAACGCGCACTTGTCTCCGATTGGCGGACGAGTGTCTTTGATGGGCAAGCTTCAGGCGACGACGATCTGCCACTCGGCAAGGGCTACCGAGCGGCGTCGCTTGAAGGTTGGCCCCGGCGACCGGGGTTCCGACCGCGCTACCTTAAACGTTTGTGCCCGCGCTGATGGTGAGGGCTAGGGGCGCGCACTCGTGCTTCAACCATAAAGCAAGCTCGCGCGCGCTGCCGGATAACTCCCGCTCACCCGTCCAGATCAGTCCGTAATAGCTGCCATCGGCATCAAATCCCGCCGGAGCAACGAGCCGACCGCGCTCGATGTCATCGATCGCAAGTACGAATGGGCTGAGCGCTACACCGAGCCCTGCAGAGGCCGCTTCGACGATCAGGGAATGATGATCGTAAAAGCGAACTTCGGTTGGCGGACGGACGGCCGGATGCGCCGCGAGCCATTGCGACCACGCGTCGGGCCGGGTCTTCGAGCCAAGCGCGACGAACTGACCGCTCTCGAACGAAGGGACAAGTTGAGCCGCCATCACCGGTCCGACCCGCTCGGCGAAAAGCCGCTCGACATGCCAGGCCTCCGGCATGGCGAAATCGAGCCGCCGCAGCGCGAGGTCGATCCGGTCCCGGCGAAACTCCACCGCTCCACCTCCGACCGACAGGTGAAGCGCGACCTCGGGATTGGCCGATTGGAAGCTGCCAAGCCGCGGAATGAGCCAGCGCATGGCCACGGACGGTTCGCAGGACAGGACCAGAGCGTCTTGCAAGGTGTCGACGGCGCGCAGGCTCTCGACGGTAGCGGTCAGTTCGGCAAAGAACCGGCTGAGCGTGAGGTTCAGCGTTTCACCAGCCCGGGTCAGCCGAAGCCCGCGCCCGCTTCGCTCGAACAGGCGGAAGCCAAGCTCCTCGGACAGTTTCGTGATTCGTCTGCTAACGGCGCCATGGGTCAGGGCCAAGTGGTCGGCGGCGACGCGCACCGAGCCGAGACGGGCGACCGCTTCGAACGCGCGGAGATCATCGAGTGACGGAATGTCCGACCTTTTCATTGGTGACCTCTTATCACGTTTATGCAGCAGAAACTTTCGCTTTTCCGCGCCGCGCGTTGCGCCATGATTGAACCATGCCAACCAGCACACGTCACTCGATAGGCATTCTCGCCGATGATCTGACAAGCGCGGCGGACGGGGCTGCTCCCTTCGTCGTTCGCGGCGCTTCCGCCTGGATCGGCCGCTACTGCCTGCCTCGGCAGGATTGCGCAGTGCTGGGCGTAGACAGCGGGTCGCGGTCGCTGCCTGAACGACAAGCGGCCGAAACGGCTGCGAGGCTGATCGGCCAGCTGGCCTCCTGCTCCATCCTCTACAAGACGGTAGACTCGACTCTGCGCGGACACGTCAAGGCCGAGCTGGAAGCGAGCTTCGAGGCGAGCGGGCGGAAACATCTTGTTTTCGCGCCCGCCTTCCCTGCCGCGGGCCGAACGACGGTCGGCGGTGTTCAGCTCGTCAATGGAATCCCCGTTACCGAGACCGCCTATGGCCGCGATCCCGTCCATGCCGCACGCCATTCGGCGCTGGCGGACCTCGTCCCCGCCTCGATCGCCCGAGTCACCTTGCTCGACGCCTCGACTCAGGACGAGCTCGACGCGCAGGTCGCATCCTTCCCCGAGCCCGAGACCATCCTCTGGGTCGGCTCCCCGGGCATGGCAAGCGCGCTGGCGCCGCGCCTCCTTCCGGTTGTCCGGCCGGCCTCCGAGCTTGGTCCCCTATCGGGGGATATCCTGGTCGTCGTCGGCAGCGCCAACTCGCGCAGCCATCGTCAGGGCGACCGGCTTGCCGATGCGAGCGGCGTAACTCTTCTTCGTTGTCCCGAAGCGCGCGAGCACGATCCCGCCGCCTTGCTCGGCCGCTTATCCCGGACGGCCGCCGAAACGCTCTCCAGCCCGCTGTTCGGCGCTCTGATCGCGACCGGCGGCGACACGATGGAGGCGATCCTCGATCGCCTCGGCGTCCGCACCTTCGAAGTCCTTCAGGAGCTCGAACCGGGCTTTCCGCTGGGTCGCGTCGAGCTTGCCGGCGGGCGCGCGCTCCTGATCGCCATGAAGGCTGGCGGTTTCGGCGACGAGGACGCGCTGCTCAATGCAGTCGCCCATCTGCGCGCCTCGCTCCCTCACCTCGAAAAGGTCCCGTCATGAAGCACGCTCTGCCTCTCGCCGTCACAATGGGCGATGCGTCGGGAATCGGCCCCGAGATCGTGGCAAAGCTGCTTGCCCGAACCGACGAGCGAACCGTCGTCTTCGGCAGCTGCGCGGTTATGAAGGATATCCTCGGTCGACTGGGCTTCGATGCCGACGTGCGGCGGATCGCATCGCCGGAGGACGCAAGCTTCGCGCTGGGCTCGATAGAAGTCGTGGAATCGACGTCCATATCCGAGCCGCCTGCGCTCGGCGCGGTCAGCGCCGTCTCCGGCCAGGCCTCGTTCGATTCGGTCGTGGCCGCGATCGCGGCGGCGCGGGCGGGCAGCGTCGCCGGCATCGTCACCGCACCGATCAACAAAGCAGCGATGAGCAGCGCCGGCATCCGCTATCCCGGTCATACCGAGATCCTTGCCCATTATGGCGGCGGCAGGCGCGTCGCGATGATGCTCGCGAACGACGAGATCCGAACCGTCCTCGTCACCATCCACACCTCCCTTCGCGACGCGATCGACGACGCCGATTACGAGGCGCAGATGGCGGCGATGCGCCTCGCGCACGAAGGTGCCAGGGCGCTCGGGATCGACGCTCCGCGAGTAGCCGTCGCCGGTCTCAATCCGCATGCCGGAGAAGGCGGCCTTTTCGGTGACGAGGAGATCCGGATCATCCGGCCGGCCGTCGAGGCGGCGCGCCTGGAAGGGATCGACGCGAGCGGGCCATGGCCGGGCGACACTGTCTTTATGCAGGCGCGCACCGGCCGCTTCGACGTCGTCGTGGCACAATATCACGATCAGGGCCTGATCCCGGTAAAATATCTCGGCCTCGAGAAAGGCGTGAACATCACCCTCGGCCTGCCCTTCATCCGCACCAGCCCGGATCACGGCACCGCGTTCGACATCGCGGGACAGGGGATTGCCGACCCCGCCAGCCTGGAAACCGCCCTTCTTTACGCCCGCCGGATGGTCGCCGCGCAAGCCAGGGTCAAAACACTCGAAGGGATCGCCTAATGGGACTTCGCTTCATCTTCATGCTGACGCGCGGCGACCGCACGGTCGAGGACGCGCACGAGCAACTCGCTACCGCGCTCCACCTCGGGGTGCGTCACATCGGCTTCAAGGACATCGGCTTGCCGATCGGGCAGCTGAAATCGCTCAACGCCGCCATCAAGGCCGGCGGTGCCACCTCCTATCTCGAAGTGGTCTCGCTCGACCGGGACAGCGAGATCGCCTCCGCGAAGGTCGCTCTCGACATCGGTATCGATATCCTGCTTGGCGGCACGAGGATCGCAGACGTGCTGCCGGTCATCGAAGGGTCGGGCATCCAGTATTGCCCGTTTCCCGGACGGATCGTCGGCCATCCGAGCATCCTCGAAGGCAGTATCGACGAGATCGTCGCCAGCGCCGTCCAAATCGCTTCGCACGACGGCGTCCATGGGCTCGATCTTCTCGCCTATCGCTCCAGGGAAGACGTGCCGACGCTGATCAAGGCGGTATGTGCCGCGGTGTCTAAGCCCGTCTACGTGGCCGGATCGATCGACACGCCCGAGCAGATCGCTGCGGTTAAGGAGGCCGGCGCCGCCGGTTTTACAATCGGCACTGCTGCCCTCGACGGGAAGTTTCCGGCCGAGGGAAAAGACGTTCCAGGCCAGCTGAGTGCGATCATCCGCAGCGTCGCGGCGCTCAACAACCACCTGTCGCCGTTTCACAAAGCCAATATGGCCGGTTCGTTCGGCCACCTCATCGAGGCCTGGGCGCCGAAGGTCGCCGGACAGGAGAATGAGATGCGGATCAAGCTCGCCAGGTTCGAAGGCGAGGCTTCATGGACGTTCCATCCCCAAAAGGACCAGCTGTTCCTCGCGTCCAGAAGGGCAAGCTGCTGCTGAGGTTCCGCGATCGCGACGAGGTGATCGAGGAGGGAGAGTTCATCGTCGTGCCGCGCGGAGTCGAACACAGTCCCGCCGCACTCGGGTCGGCCTGCGAGGTGATTCTATTTGAGCCGGTCTTCGGCGCGGACAAGCCTAAACGCGTCCACGCCTTCGCCCCCTTGTAGTTCCCATACGCTTTTGGGTAATTGGTTTAGCTAGGAGCCACGGTGAAGTTCATAACGGAGGAGCAATCCGCCGCGCTGGTCGATTCGGCGAAATCCCCACTATTCCAGGCCTCATCCTAGGGGCAGGATTCAGTGGTCATGGTTTCGGCATCGGTCCCGGCTCTGGCCACTTGGCAGCGGACCTAGCCACCGGGAGTGTTCCGATTGTGGACCCACGACCATTCAGTCTTGCTCGATTCAACCGGGGCATCGACATAGACGTCGCTGAGTTTTGATCCGCAGGGTTCGGCCGGGATCATACCCGGAATTCGATGTCGCCCATCGACGATCGCCGTGACGGTGTCCGGAGCCAGGAACGGATTCGGAGCAGCTGCCAGAGACGCCGCTTGCTATAGTGAGCGGTGAATGGGTCAACGCTGCCGGTGAGCAGAGACTTCCGCGCGCTGATTGCCACTTCGAGCCATGCCGGCAATTTTGTTAAAAGCGTACTTGGCCTTGAACGCTGTCATTCCAGCTTTGCGATCGCAGGACCGCTGTGTCAGACCGTGGCCATCGGAATTAGTGCACAGCGGCTAAACGCGACGCCCAAGGTTAATCCAAAGACAAAGCGCATCACTAATCACCGGCTAGCTGACGCTTTACTCGGTGGGGCTGAGCCACGCCGGGGGTGGGAGCAATACTACAAGTAATGATTGGGGCATTCAGGCAAATGCGCCTATCATCGCTGTCCAGACCAATGCACCATCGGAGAGGAACACGAGCTACAGCCGCATGCCTCATTTCGCCAGCCGCACAGCCCCTTCCGCTGCTTCGCCACCGATTCCGGCGCCAAGGCTGCAGGCATGACGGAGCGCGGCAATACCGAGAACAGGGGTCGGCCGCTGCGCCCAGTTCCAGCGGCTCAGGACGAAGCTCTCAGCCCCCGGCTAATGGGCCAGCTACTGAACTTCGGTGTACGATTGTGTGTGAAAGTAAACGCTCAAGTGGCCCCGAGCGCTCTTCTGGCGGCATTGAAACGTGAGCAGCTAGGAGCCCGAGCGCATCCGCCGCAAGCTTGCGAACCGGCTGGTGCACAGTCGTAAGCGGGGGCCACAGTGTGACGGCAGGAATCGTGTCGTCGAATCCGACAACCGTGAGTTGCTCAGGAACGTCCATATGGCGCCGGTGAGCAACCGACACCACCGCCGCAGCCATGTCGTCATTGCTTGCGAAGATCGCGGTCGGCGGGGGATCGCGATCCAGCAATTGTGCCGCTGCACTTAGTCCGGACGCGAAACTGAAGTCCCCTTGAGCGATGTGCGTTTCGACGCCTTCATGCTCACGAACTGCTGCGTAGAAGCCTGCCATGCGCTCGGCCGACGCGGCCTGGTCCGGGTTGCCGACGATAAAACCGATAGTTCGGTGCCCAAGATTCAGCAAATGGCAGGACATTTCATACGCGGCCCGATGGTCATCGATGTGGACCCGGATTGTGCTCCCGCGAGCATAGGCGCCGACCGTAGCGGTGGGCAGATTTGCGTTCGAAAGAAAGCCCAATAGCGCCGTGGAATCGCCAAGCGGCGGGGCTAGAATGACGCCGGACAGCCCCGAGGCAATGAAGTCCTTCAAGGATTTTGACGAAGGAACCTTCCCCTTCGGCGCGCGCAGTATGACCAGTCGCGCCCCACGGGACGCAGCCTCTTCGAACGCGCCGGTGAGAAATTCGCTCATGAAGGCGGCGCTCGGGTTGGAATATATGACGCCAATGCGAAGCTCGGCCGAAGTGACGAGACTGCGGGCGGCGGTATTCGGCTTGTATCCCAGCTCTTCGATGGCCGCGATGATGGCCGACCTGGTGGCGGCACGCATTCCATCGCGACCGTTGATTGCCCGCGAGACGGTCATCGGGGAAACCCCGACCCGGGCCGCGACGTCTTTGATGGTGGCGCCTCGCTTTGGGCCGCCGTGGTTGTTCAACAAAGCTCTCCCGCCTTCTCCTTTAGTCGCGCTAAATGCTTTGACCCCGGACGCAAGCCGCCATTTGACAGATCTTCGCCTGTTCGTAACTCAACTGCACCATGCGAAGCCGCAGCGGCAGCGGCCGTCCGCGGCGCCCCGGTCATCAGCGGACAAAAAAGTCCCGGCATAACGCCGGGACAGTGGGGAGACTTTAAGAACAGACGCAGCCGCGGCTGCGGCCCGTATCCGGTGGAAAGAAAGGCGAGTTCCACCGGATTGGCAATTTCTAAGCGCCTATCCCCTCTTAAAACTTGGCTTTGATCCCGAGCGTGAAGAAGCGGCCCATATCGTCGTGGAATCCGGTCGTCGGATAAAAGAGACCGGGAATTCCTGAGCCGGATGGGAACAACGGTGCACGCGCGTTCAGTAGG
>JBDSZD010000084.1:0-6875 GCA_039925325.1 Sphingomicrobium sp. | reverse complement strand
CTCGCCTCCTATCTCCTGATCGGTTTCTGGTACCACAAGCCATCCGCCAACGCCGCCGCGCTGAAGGCGTTCGTCGTCAACCGTGTCGGGGATTTCGGCTTCTCGCTCGGCATCTTCGGGACCTTTTTGGTGTTCGGGACGGTCTCGATCCCGGCGATCCTCGCCGCCGCGCCGGGCATGGCGGGATCGACCATCGGCTTCGCGGGAATGCGGGTCGATGTGATGACCTTGCTGTGCCTGTTGCTGTTCGTCGGCGCGATGGGCAAATCGGCGCAGCTCGGGCTGCACACCTGGCTTCCCGATGCGATGGAAGGCCCAACACCGGTCAGCGCTTTGATCCATGCGGCGACGATGGTCACCGCCGGCGTGTTCATGGTGTGCCGCCTGTCGCCGATGTTCGAGGTCAGCGACGTCGCCCGGCACGTGGTGATTTATGTCGGCGCCGCGACCTGCCTTTTCGCGGCGACCGTCGCCACCACGCAGAACGATATCAAGCGGGTGATCGCTTATTCGACCTGCTCGCATCTGGGCCTTATGTTCATCGCGGCAGGCGTAGGCGCTTACAGCGCGGCCATGTTCCACCTGTTCACGCACGCTTTCTTCAAGGCCTTGCTGTTCCTTGGCGCGGGTTCGGTCATTCACGCGATGCACCATGAACAGGACATGCGGTTCTACGGGGGCCTTAGAAAACATATCCCGCTGACCTTCTGGGCGATGGTCGCGGGCACGCTAGCGATTACTGGCGTGGGAATTTACGGCATTGGTTTCGCCGGTTATTTCTCCAAGGACGCGATCCTCGAGAGCGCCTGGGCGAGCGCGGAGGTCCCCGGCCGGATTGCCTTCTTCCTGGGAGCGTTCGCCGCGCTGCTGACCAGTTTTTACAGCTGGCGGCTGATCTTCCTGACCTTTTTTGGCAAGCCGCGCTGGGCAGCGTCGGAGCATATTCAGCACGCCGTCCACGGTCACCATGAAGCGCCTGATGAAGAGCATGGCGACAGTTCGCAGGCGGAGGCGCATCCGCCGGAAGGGACCGCCGGTTACCATCCGCACGAGAGTCCGCTGTCGATGCTGATCCCGCTTGGTGTGCTTGCACTTGGCGCGGTGTTTGCGGGCCTGCTGTTCCATCACGCCTTGATCGATGCGGAGGGCGGCGCGAATTTCTGGGGCAGCAGCATCGCGTTCGACGCGCATCTCGCTCACGCGGCGCACGAGGTCAGCAATTGGGTGAAATATACCCCGCTGGCGGTGATGCTGATCGGCTTGTGGATCGCCTACAACAATTATCTCCGGCACCCCGAGGCCGCCGGCGGGTTCGTCCGCCAATTCCCGGGGCTGTATCGGTTCCTGCTCAACAAATGGTATTTCGACGAGCTGTACGACCGGATCTTCATCCGTCCGGCTTTGTGGTGGGGCCGTTTGTTCTGGCATCGCGGCGACGAGCAGACCATCGACCGCTTCGGCCCGCATGGCGCGGCGGTTGCGGTGGGCGTCGGCAACCGCCTCACCACGCGAATGCAATCCGGCTACCTTTATAGTTATGCGCTGGTGATGCTGCTGGGCCTGATCGGCGCGGCTAGCTGGGCGATCTGGTGGGCGCGGTGACCGACTTGCCGTTGCTGTCGATCCTGATCGCACTGCCGCTGGTCGCGGCCATCCTGTGCCTGTTCGTCAACGCCACCGCCGCGCGCTGGATTGCACTGATTGCCACGCTCAGTTGCCTCGAGATCGGCGTGGACTTGTGGATGCTTTACGATCCTGCCGGTCCGCAGTGGCAGTTCGTCGAGAATGCCCCGATCGGGGGCGGCATCTCCTGGGCGCTCGGGATCGACGGAATCGCGCTCGTGCTGATCATGCTGTCGGTGTTCCTGATGCCGATCTGCATCGGTGCGAGCTGGCGCGCGATCGACAAGCGCGTACCCGAATATATGGCCAGCTTCCTGCTGATGGAGGCGCTGATGATCGGCGTGTTCGCGGCGCAGGATCTGTTCCTGTTCTACATCTTTTTCGAAGGCGGCCTGATCCCGATGTATCTGATCATCGGCATCTGGGGCGGCGTCGAGCGCATCAAGGCGAGCTACAAATTCTTCCTCTACACCCTGTTCGGGTCGGTGCTGATGCTGGTCGCCATGCTGTTCATGGTGCTGGAGGCCGGAACCAGCTCGATTCCCGCGCTGATGGCGTTCGATTTCGCCCCGCAGGCGCAAACCTGGCTTTGGCTCGCTTTCTTCGCCAGTTTCGCGGTCAAGATGCCGATGTGGCCGGTCCACACCTGGCTTCCCGACGCCCACGTCCAGGCACCCACCGCCGGGTCGGTGATCCTGGCCGGCGTGCTGCTGAAAATGGGCGGTTACGGCTTCATCCGCTTCTCGCTGCCGATGTTCCCCGAAGCCTCGGCGCAGTTCGTGCCCTTGGTCTTCATCCTGTCGGGAATCGCGGTCGTGTACACCAGTTTGGTCGCGCTGGTGCAGCGCGACATGAAGAAGCTGATCGCTTATTCGTCGGTCGCGCACATGGCGTTCGTCACCTTCGGCCTGTTCGCGTTCAACCGGCAGGGGATCGAAGGCGCGATCATCGTCATGCTCAGCCACGGTCTGGTGTCGGGCGCTTTGTTCCTGTGCGTCGGCGTGATCTACGACCGGCTGCACACGCGCGAGATCGACCGCTACGGCGGCCTTGCCAACAACATGCCCGGCTATGCTTTGCTGTTCATGCTGTTCACCATGGCCAGCGTCGGCCTGCCCGGTACCAGCGGTTTCGTCGGCGAGTTCCTGGCGCTGCTCGGCACGTATGAAGCGTCGAGCTGGGCGGCGATCATCGCGACCACCGGCATCATCCTTGGCGCCGCCTACATGCTCTATCTCTACTGGCGCGTCGCTTATGGCACGAGCCGCAACGCCGATGCGGCGGCGATGCCGGACCTGGACTTGCGCGAATGGGCGTTGCTCGCGCCGATTGCTGCGGCAGTGCTGTGGATGGGTGTCTATCCCGAGACCTTTATGAAGCCGATCCGCAACGACGTGACTCGCCTGCTGGCACGTGTCGATCGCGCCACGCCCGCAGGCGACGCGCATTTGACCGCCGGCAAGCCAGCGCCCGCCGCTCACGGAACCGAAACGGTGGCTCCCGCTGAGGCGGCGCATTGATGAACCAGTTCGCACCCATTCTTCCCGAGGTCATTCTGACGGTCGGCGCTATCCTGTTGATGATGGTTGCGGCGTTCGTCGGACGGCGCGGTTCGGCGCTGACCAGCTGGGCCGCGGTGGCGCTGCTGATCGCCGCCACGGTCGCGCTGATCGGCGCACCGTCGCACAGCGGGCCGATCTATGGCGGACTGCTCAAAGCCGATCTGTTCGGCGCGTTCGGCAAGGCGTTGATGTTCCCGGCGGCGGCGGTCGCGATCATCGCCGCGCACGGCTGGTTCGAGCGGCACACCGAACATAGCCCCGAATATCCGGTGCTGATCCTGTTCAGCGCGGTCGGCATGGCGGTGATGGTCTCGGCGACCAGCCTGATGACCCTCTACATCGGGCTCGAGCTGCAGAGTCTGGCGGCTTATGTGCTCGCTTCCTATCGCCGCAGCGACGAGCGCTCGGCCGAAGCGGGGCTCAAATATTTCGTTCTCGGCGGGCTTGCCAGCGGCATCCTGCTTTACGGCATTTCGCTGCTTTACGGCTTTACCGGCACGATGAATTTCTCGGGAATTGCCGCCGCATTCGGGCGGGAAGCGCCCTCGCTCGGCCTGTTGCTCGGGCTGGTCTTCCTGCTCGCCGGAATCGCGTTCAAAGCCAGCGTCGTCCCGTTCCACATGTGGACCCCGGACGTGTACGAAGGCGCACCGACGCCGGTGACCGCCTTCTTCGCGTCCGCTCCCAAGGTCGCCGCGATCCTGCTTGCGACCCGTGTCTGTATCGAGGCGTTGGGTCCCGCGACCGACGCCTGGCGGCAGATCATGATCTTCGCCGCGCTCGCGTCGATCTTCCTTGGCGGCATCGCGGCTTATGGCCAGACCAACGTCAAGCGGCTGCTGGCTTACTCATCGATCAATAATGTCGGGTTCGCGTTGGTTGGCCTGGTTGCGGCCGGTCCGGCGGGTGCGTCGTCCGTCCTGTTCTACATGGCGGTCTACACAGTCATGACATTGGGGGCTTTCCTGTGCGTGCTCCGGATGCGCGATTCCGAAGGGCAGCCGGTGGAATCGCTGCAGAGCCTGTCGGGCCTGTCGCAGAGCCGCCCCTTGCTAGCGCTCGCATTGATGGTCTTCATGCTCAGCCTGGCCGGCATTCCGCCATTGCTCGGCTTCTGGCCAAAGCTGGTGGTGTTCCGTGCGGCGGTCGATGCGGGCTTCATCTACCTCGCGGTGGCCGGCTTCATCGGCACGGTGATCGGGGCCTATTATTATCTGAAAATCGTCAAGATCATGTATTTCGACGCGCCGGGTGAGGCCTATGGCCGCCGTCCGGCTCCGGTCGAAACACTGTTGTTAACCCTCGCTGCAATCGCCGTCTCGCCGCTCGGCTATTTGTTGATCGGCTCGCTGTCGACCTGGACCGACCGCGCCGCGGGATCGTTGTTCTGAGCCGCATCCGCACCGTCGAGCGCACGGGATCGACCAACGCCGATTTGCTCGCCGACGGCAGCGCGGTCGAAGGCGATTGGCTGGTCGCCCTCGCACAGGACAATGGCCGCGGGCGGCAGGGTCGATCGTGGGAATCGCTTACCGGCAATTTTTTCGGAAGTACGTTGGTGACGCTGAGGGACGGCGATCCCTCGGCCGCCTCCTTGTCGCTGGCTGCCGGAGTCGCGCTGATTCGCGCGGTCGAGGCTTCAGCGCCCGCCACCGGGCTGATGCTGAAATGGCCCAACGATCTTCTGATGGGGACGGCGAAGCTGGCTGGCATCCTGCTTGAGCGAAACGGCAACCGGCTCGTGGCTGGATTCGGAGTCAATCTGGCACGCGCTCCGGAACTCGCTAATCGTCAGGCGACCGCGCTTGCCTCGGTTGCTCTGGTCAGTCCGCAAAGCTTTGCCCCCGTGCTCGCCGGATCCTTCGCGCGAGCGCTCGACATGTGGCGCACGGATTCGCAACGGCTAACGACCGCGTGGATGGAAAGCGCGCATCCGCCGGGAACCTTGCTCAAGGCCCATGCATCCGCGGATGAGATCATCGAAGGCGCATTCGACGGGCTCGAACCCGACGGTGGGATGCGGCTGCGCTTGGCCGATGGCACGGCGCGTGTCATTCACGCCGGCGATGTTTTACTTGCGTGAATATATTTTTATCCGCTCATCCTGAGTAGCCGCTGAGCGAAGTCGAAGCGGCGTATCGAAGTACGCGTCTTTGGTCTTTCGATACGGGCCTTCGACAAACTCAGTCCCTACTCAGGATGAGCGATTAAGGGAATAGAATGCTGCTCGCGATCGATGCCGGGAATACCAATCTCGTATTCGCTTTGGTGGACGGCGGGGCGATCAAAGCGCGCTGGCGCATCGCGACCGATCCGCGCCGGACCGCCGACGAATATGCGGTCTGGTTACATCAGTTGCTCGAGCTGGAAGGTCATTCGCGCGAGGATGTCAGCGCAGTGATCATCGGAACCGTCGTGCCGCGCGCACTCCACAATCTGGAGGTCCTCGCCAGCAAATATTTTCACGTTGCGCCGATCATCGCGGGACAGGGTGCCGCCGCCTGGCCGATCGTGCTCGACGTCGATGAGCCGTATAATGTCGGTGCCGATCGCGTGCTCAACGCAATGGCCGCCCACGCCAAGCATGAAGGCGATCTGATCGTGATCGATTTTGGCACCGCAACCACGTTCGATGTCGTGAACGCAAGCGGCGCCTATACGGGCGGAATCATCGCGCCGGGCATCAATCTGTCGCTCGACGCCTTGGTGAACGCAGCCGCCAAGCTTCCGCGCATCGCCATCGCAGCGCCCGAGCAGGCCAGCGTCATCGGCCGCACCACCGAGCGCCAGATGCAGATCGGCATTTATTGGGGCTATGTCGCGATGATCGAGGGCCTGGTGGACCGATTGAAGCAGGAAATCGGACGGCCCGTCAAAGCCATCGCCACCGGCGGGCTTGCAACATTGTTCGCAAAGCATACCAGCGCGTTCGACGTGATCGAGCACGATCTCACCATTCAGGGGTTGATTCTGTTGTACAATCAAGCGGCCGGTCAATGATCCCCGGCGAAGAATTATTGTTCCTGGCGCTCGGCGGTTCCGGTGAAATCGGCATGAACGTCAACCTCTACGGCTGCCGCGGCCAATGGATGATGGCGGATCTCGGGCTGACCTTCGCCGATCCCGACTATCCGGGGATCGACCTGATCCTGCCCGATCTCGAGTTCATCGAGAAGAACCGGGACAGGCTTGCGGGCATCATCCTCACGCATGGTCACGAGGACCATATCGGCGCGTTGCCCTATCTCTCGGCGGATCTGAAAGTGCCGCTTTACGCTACGCCTTTCACTGCCGGGCTGATCGCCGGAAAGCTGGAGGAAGAAGGCCTGACCGGACAGGTCAAACTCAACATCGTCGAGCGCGGCGGGAGCGTTGAGCTCGGCCCGTTCAAAGTCACCTTCGTGTCGCTGTCGCATTCGATCCCCGAAGGAAACGGACTGCTCATCGAAACGCCGTTCGGCCGGGTGTTCCACACTGGCGACTGGAAGATCGACGACACACCGGTGCTGGGCGAGCCGCACAGCCCGGAAGTGCTGAGCCGGATCGGCGACGAAGGGGTGCTGGCGCTGGTGTGCGATTCGACCAACGTGTTTCAGGACGCGCCATCGGGGTCGGAGGCCAGCGTTCACGCCGGGCTGCTCGAACAGGCCAAGAAGGCAAAAGGCCGGGTGCTGGTTACAACCTTCGCCT
>JBDSZD010000083.1:0-27110 GCA_039925325.1 Sphingomicrobium sp. | reverse complement strand
GGAAGCGCTGGATCTTGCGGGCGCGGCTGACGGTCAATTTATCTTCCTCGCTCAGCTCGTCCATGCCGAGGATGGCGATGATGTCCTGCAGGCTTTTGTACCGTTGCAGCGTTTCCTGGACGCGGCGGGCAACGTCGTAATGCTCCTGACCGACGACCGCGGGAGTCAGCACGCGGCTGGTCGAATCCAACGGATCGACCGCGGGGTAAATACCGAGTTCGGAGATGGCGCGGTTGAGCGTGGTGGTCGCGTCGAGATGGGCGAAGGAGGCGGCCGGGGCCGGGTCGGTCAAATCGTCGGCGGGCACATAGATCGCCTGCACCGAGGTGATCGAGCCCTTGTTGGTCGAGGTAATGCGCTCCTGCAGCTGGCCCATGTCGGTCGACAGGGTCGGCTGATAACCGACGGCCGACGGGATGCGGCCCAACAGCGCAGACACTTCGGAGCCTGCCTGAGTGAAGCGGAAGATGTTGTCGACGAAGAACAACACGTCCTGGCCCTCGACGTCGCGGAAATATTCGGCCTGGGTGAGACCTGACAGAGCGACCCGCGCGCGGGCGCCCGGCGGCTCGTTCATCTGGCCGAACACCAGCGCGACCTTTGAACCTTCCGGCGTCGGGTTGCCGTCGGCGTCCTTGGCGATGACTCCGGCGTCGAGAAATTCGTGATAGAGATCATTGCCCTCGCGCGTGCGCTCGCCGACGCCGGCGAACACCGACACGCCGCCATGGCCCTTGGCGATATTGTTGATCAGTTCCTGGATCAGCACGGTCTTGCCGACGCCGGCGCCGCCAAACAGGCCGATCTTGCCGCCCTTCGCATAAGGCGCGAGCAGGTCGATGACCTTGATGCCGGTGACGAGAATCGCGGCCTCGGTCGACTGGTCGACAAAGGGTGGCGCTTCGGCGTGGATGTTGGAAAACAATTCGCTGCCGATCGGCCCGCGCTCGTCGATCGGCTCACCGATGACGTTCATGATCCGGCCCAGCGTCATCGGGCCGACCGGAACCTGGATCTGCGTGCCGGTCGAGCGGACGGCCTGGCCGCGCGTGAGGCCCTCGGTCGCGTCCATCGCGATGGTGCGGACGATGCTTTCGCCGAGATGCTGCGCGACCTCGAGAACCAGGCGGCGGCCGTCGACATCGGTCTCCAGCGCACCGAGGATCGGCGGCAGATCGCCTTCAAAGGCAACGTCGACGACGGCGCCGATCACCTGCGCGACGCGGCCGGTGATGTTGCTAGGGGCGCTCGTGCCCGTGGGGGCTGTGGGGGCGGCGGTGGCCATGTCTATTCTTTCCTTCAGTTCCCCGGCGAAGGCCGGGGTCCAGTCCAAACAAAATCGGCGCGAAACGCCGCCTGGGCCCCGGCCTTCGCCGGGGAACAGGTAAACTACAGCGCCTCCGCGCCGGAAATAATCTCAACCAATTCCGTCGTGATCGCGGCCTGGCGCTGGCGGTTATATTTGATCGACAATTTGTTGATCATGTCGCCGGCGTTGCGGGTCGCATTGTCCATCGCAGTCATCTGGCTGCCGTAGAAGCCGGCCTGATTCTCCAGCAGCGCGCGATAGAGCTGAATTGCGATATTGCGCGGCAGCAGGTCGGCGAGGATTTCCTCTTCCTCCGGCTCATATTCGACCGCAGCCGGGCTGCCCGAAGCAGCGGTCCCGACGTTGGCTGCGCGCGGCACCACCGGGATGATCTGTTCGACCACTGGCTCCTGCACCAGGGTCGACCGGAAGGTGGCATAAGCGAGGTGGACAATGTCGATGCTGTCAGTCGAGTAGCGATCGACGATGTCCTTCGCGATCGCCTGCGCATCCGCATAGGCCGGGGTCTTCATCGCGCTGGTGTCGTACTGCGCGATAATCGCACCGGGATAGAAGCGCTGCAGCACCGGGCGGCCCTTACGGCCGACGATATAGAACAGCACGGTCTTGCCTTGGCTAGTCAGCTCCTCGGCCTTGCGGCGGGCGGCGCGCACGATGTTGCTGCTGAACGCCCCGGCAAGTCCGCGGTCGGCGGTCGCGACGATGATAAGATGGGTTCCGTCCTTGCCGGTCCCGGCGATCAGCTTGGGACTGTCGGGGCCGATCGTCACTTGCGAGGACAGCGACGCTACCACCTCGGCAAGCCGTGTCGAATATGGGCGGCCGGCCTCGGCATTCTGCTGCGCCCGGCGCAGTTTCGCCGCCGCGACCATCTTCATCGCCTTGGTGATCTTCTGCGTCGACTTGACCGAGCCGATGCGCATCTTGAGGGCTTTTAGACTTGCCATTCTCTTCCTTGTTCCCCGGCGAAGGCCGGGGTCCAGTACTAAACAAATAATCGGCGCGAAGCGCCGCCTGGGCCCCGGCCTTCGCCGGGGAACAGGCCAGTTAAGCGAACTGCTTCCCGAACGCGCCAAGCGCGTCCTTGAGCGCTTTTGAGGTGTCGTCATCGAGTGCCTTGGTGTCGCGAATCTTCGCGAGTATCTCGGGCTTGTCAGACCGCAAATAGCTGAGCATCGCCGCTTCGTAGCGGGTGACGTCGCGGGTCTCGACCGTATCGAGGAAACCCTGCGTTCCAGCGAAAATCGACGCGACCTGCTCCTCGATCGGCATCGGCTGATACTGGCCCTGCTTGAGCAATTCGGTCAGCCGCGCACCGCGGGCGAGCAGCTTCTGGGTCGAGGCGTCGAGGTCGGAGCCGAATTGCGCGAACGCCGCCATCTCACGATATTGCGCGAGCTCCAGCTTGATCGATCCCGCGACCTTCTTCATCGCCTTGGTCTGCGCGGCCGAGCCAACGCGGCTGACCGACAGGCCGACGTTGATGGCGGGGCGAATCCCCTGATAGAATAAATCGGTCTCGAGGAAGATCTGGCCGTCGGTGATCGAGATCACGTTGGTCGGAATGTAGGCCGAGACGTCGCCGGCCTGGGTTTCGATGATCGGAAGCGCGGTCAGCGAACCGTTGCCGTTGGCCTCGTTCATCTTGGCGGCGCGCTCGAGCAAACGAGAGTGAAGGTAGAAGACGTCGCCGGGATAGGCTTCGCGGCCCGGTGGACGGCGCAGCAGCAACGACATCTGGCGGTATGCGACCGCCTGCTTCGACAGATCGTCGTAGACGATGACCGCGTGCATCCCGTTGTCGCGGAAATATTCGCCCATCGCGCAGCCGGTGTACGGCGCGAGGAACTGCAGCGGGGCAGGCTCCGAAGCGGTTGCAGCGACGACGATGGTATATTCCATCGCGCCATTTTCCTCGAGAACGCGGACGATTTGCGCGACCGTCGAGCGCTTCTGGCCGATGGCGACATAGATGCAGTACAGTTTCTTCGATTCATCGTCGCCGGAGTTGGCCGCCTTCTGGTTGATGAAGGTGTCGAGCGCGACGGCGGTCTTGCCGGTCTGGCGATCGCCGATGATCAGTTCGCGCTGGCCGCGGCCGACGGGGACGAGTGCGTCCAACGCCTTGAGGCCGGTCTGCACCGGCTCGTGCACCGACGTACGCGGGATGATGCCCGGCGCCTTGACCTCGACGCGGCTGCGTTCGGTGAACTCGATCGGGCCCTTGCCGTCGATCGGATTGCCGAGCGCATCGACGACCCGGCCAAGCAGGCCCTTGCCGATGGGAACGTCGACGATGGTGCCGGTGCGCTTGACCGACGAGCCTTCGCGGATCGCGGAGTCGGAACCGAAGATGACCACGCCGACATTGTCGGCTTCGAGGTTGAGCGCCATGCCCTTCACCCCATTGTCGAACTCGACCATTTCGCCGGCCTGGACATTGTCGAGGCCGTGGATGCGGGCAATGCCGTCGCCGACCGACAATACGGTGCCGACTTCGGAGACCTCGGCGTCGGCGTCGAAATTCGCGATCTGGTCGCGGATGACGCGGGAAATTTCAGCAGCGCGGATGTCCATGTTCAGCCTTTCATCGCCTGCGCGAGTCTGTTGAGTTTGGTTTGGATGGAAGCATCGATCATCTGGCTTCCCATCTTGACTTTGATACCGCCCAGGATCGCCGGATCGACGGTAGCATCGACCGTCACGTCGCGCCCGGCGCGTGCCCGAAGCTGCGCTTTCAACGCCGCGATCTGGTCGTCCTTGAGCGGGTGCGCGGTGGTCACTTCAGCGGTCGTCTCACCCCGATGATCGGCGGCGAAACGGCGGAAGTTGCGGATGATCTGATTAAGCGCGGCCTTGCGGCCGTTGCGCGCGATCACGCCCAGGAAATTGCCGGTGATCGGGTCGAGCTTCAGCTCGCTGGCCAGTCCCGCGAAGGCCTTGCCGGCGGCTTCGCGGCCGACCATCGGGCTAGCGACAAGCGCGGCGAAATCCGGCGATTCTACAAGCGCCCGATCCAGCGAATCGAGGCTGCGACCGACCGCATCGATCTGCCGTTCGTCGCGGGCGAGGCCGAACAGAGCAGACGCGTAGCGCCCCGCTAAGCTGGCCTGAATGCCGCCGGATGTCTCCACGCGCTTTAAGCTCCAGACAGAAGAATTTGGCCCCATGTGGGTAGAGCGCTCCCGCGGCCTGAAAACCGCACGCCCCGATGGGTTGGCGCGCCACTAGCAGCGGGTGATTTTGGATGCAACCGGCTCGGTCGCACCGACGGACTTATAGCGTCCGCGTAAAGAAGCGCGTGAAGGGGCTGTCGGCATAGCCGCCGAAGGACTCGCAGGGGACGAAGCCATCCCGTTCATAGAGGCGCAGGGCGCCGGCGAACTCAGGCGTGCTACCCGTCTCGAGGCTCAGGCGCGAATAGCCCCGCCGACGGGCCTCCGCCACGATGTGGGCGAGCATCGCCCCGCCGACACCTTGCCCCAAGGCCTCAGGCGCGGTGCGCATCGACTTGATCTCCCCATGGCCGGAATCGAGTTCTTTGAGAGCGCCCACACCGACCAGTGCACCTTCGTCCCGCGCCGACCAGAAGGTCAGGGCCGAATCGCGAAGTCCGTCGGCGGGGAGGACATGGCACGCCTCGCGAGGGGAGCTCGCCCGCATTGCCTCGAAATGAAGCTTCAGCAGCGCAATAACGTCAGGGCTGTCGAGATCGCCGGCGTGAAATGTAGGTTCCATGCTGCTTTTTTTCGAAAAGCCGGTTTGAACGCAAGACTTGGGACGCGTGAATATCTGGAACTCGCCAGGTTGCGGCCATGACTTACCGCATAAAAGGGCTCGATCCGGCGCCCTATCGCCCCTTGTTCGAAGCCGATGACACCGTATTGGCTGCGGCGCTTGCCCGGCGTGTAATCGCCAACAGCAACCCCGGCTTTCCGTGCCGAGCCTCGCTGTGCGACGCCGCAGTGGGTGAAGAGGTTCTGCTCGTCCATCACGTATCAAACGACGTCGGTCTGCCGTTCCGAATGGCCCATGCGATTTATGTTCGTAAGGACGCCGAGCGCGCCGCGCCGATCCATGACCGTCTGCCGGCAATGATCGATCGGCGGACCATTGGGCTGCGTGCCTTTGATGCAGACGGGATGATGTTCGCCGCCCGGCTCGCCCTGCCGGGAGAAGGAGATGTCACCGTCAGGGCACTACTGGAGGACTCGAAAACGGCGTACGTGCATGCGCATAACGCGGCTTACGGCTGCTTTCTGGCGGCAATCGAACGATACGGATGCGCATGACCAGCATTTTCTCAGATGCCAGCACTCCGGACCCGGAAGCCGCGTGGGCGGCGTTCGTCGCGCGAGATCGCACCCGCGACGACCATTTCGTAGGCGCGGTCCGCACCACCGGCATCTATTGCAAGCCGAGCTGCCCGGCACGGCGCCCGAAGCGCGAACATATGGAATTTTATGCTTCTGCCGGGGATGCGCGTGTCGCTGGCTACAGGCCGTGCCTCCGGTGCCGTCCCGATGAAGTTGGTCGGGACCGCCAGGCGATCGCCAAGGCAATCGAGCTGATCGAGGCGTCGGAGGAATCGCACCAGCTCGAACAACTCGCAGTGGCCGTGGGCTATGCCCCGCATCACTTCCAGCGGTTGTTCACCCGCGAGATCGGCGTGTCGCCGGCTGCTTATGCCCGCGCCCTCCGTGCCCGCCGCGCCGAACGTGCGCTTGAGGAGAATGCAACCGTGACCGAAGCTATCTATGACGCGGGCTTCTCAGGTCCGAGCCGCTTTTACGCCAATACGAAGGAACGGCTTGGGATGACGCCGTCGGCGTGGCGTGACGGCGGACGAGGGGAGACGATTCGCTGGGCAGTAGTGGATAGCGCGCTCGGCCCGATGCTGGTCGCTGCGACCGCGAGGGGGATCTGCCGACTGTCGTTCGACGAAGATGCGGCGGCGCTGCGCAGATTTTTTCCGGAAGCCGAGATCGTCGCGGACGACGGGTCTATCGCAGCTTGGGTGCAGGGTGCGGTGGAGGCGGTAATACGGCCGTCCTCAGCCGCCGATCTACCGCTCGACGTCGCCGGCACAGCGTTCCAGGAGGCGGTATGGCGCGAGTTGCGCAAGATTCCGCCGGGCGAAACCCGCAGCTACGCCCAAATCGCGTCGGCCGTCGGCAAACCGGGGGCGGTGCGCGCGGCCGGCTCGGCGAACGGCGCCAACCACGTCGCGGTGCTGATCCCCTGCCACCGCGTGGTGCGGAGCGACGGCAGCCTCGGCGGCTACGCCTACGGGCTGGAGCGGAAGCGGCAGTTGTTGGAGGCGGAAAGCGTGAAGTAGACGGCGCGGCTTGTGAAGGGAGGACCCGTTCACTGGCTGGCTCCCATCAACAGAGCAAATGCGCCGTTGGAATCACCGGCTGTCATAAGGCCCATGATGCTAGCGCCTTTCGCTCGGGCCGCGGCGCTCGCGTGAGGGCTGAAAGCGATTGGAGCGAACATTTCGCGGGCTTCCGAGGGCCGCTTCCCGCGCAGGAGCCGCCGCACCGCTTCCATCCGGATCGCCGGATCCTGCGGCACAAGTTCGACTGCGAAAAGCAGACCATCAACGGCGTTCTTGGGCGGCTCCTCCCCGGCACCAACGAACCCGTTGTAAAAGAGCACGAGCGCCTCCGCATTGTCATTGTCGGCTGCGTTGGCGCGGAGGAACCAGCTTCGCGCTTCCTTCCAGTCGGCCGAAGGCCCCACGCGCCGAGCCAGCTCCATGCGCGAGCGGCCTTTGAAAATAAGTCCCTGCACATGCTTCGGGTTGAGGGTCAGCAGCCGATCGGCTGCGGCTTCCGCGGCGGCGAGGTTTCGGGCGCCGATTTCAGCCTCCGCAAGCGTGGCCAGAACGAAGGGGTCGCTGGGATAGGCTGCGGCGACCTTGCGCGCATCCGCTGCCACGTCAGGGGCCGTTTGGGTGTTATTGCCGTGCTTGAGTCTTACCCGAACCTTCATGATTGCGGCTTCCCCGAGAGTCATCTGCCGCACCTCGACGGGAGCGATCGGAATTACCCGCGCCTCAATCGTCAGCGAGGGCATCTTCCCCCTCTTGTAGCGGTCGAGTTCGCGGTCGAGCGCCTTAAGATCGCCGAACGCAGTGCGCGCTGCATCGACCGGTGGGTGCCCTTCACCGATGGAGGTGACATAGCGGGCGATCTGCCCCTTACGGCTCTGCTCGAAGGCGAGGTAGTGGGTCAGGAGCCAGCCCTGCGCATAGAGTTCGTCTGTTTGCTTATCGGACAGCGTTCGCCGCGAGGCACCTCCCAGCAAGTCTTCGAGCGAAAGGGTGAAGTGTCCAAGGATGGTTCTTGCGCGGGCGTCCTGCGGCAAGCCCAACTCGACTCCTCCGTCCTTGGCTACTTCGGCACTTGAGAAGAATTCGGCAAAGCCCTCCCTAAGCCAGGCAGGCCAGGCACGGTTTGCCTCCTGCGCCTGCAGGTAATGGGCATATTCATGGAAAAAGACTGTCTCGGGATCCATGCTACTCCGGCGGCCACCGGAAAAGGTGCTGCGCGGAACGAAAGCCAAGGCCCCCGACACCTTGGGCTTGAAGAAGCCCAGCACCTCATCAGATTTCGCCAAACGGGCGACGGCGGAACTGTTCGGCAAGGTATAGACCGCCAGCTTGCGGGAATCCGAGAGCTCCGGATCGTCCATTGCCCGAACGCGGCGAACGGCCTTGTCGAACCGCTCGAGCCGTTCGGCGTAATCCCTGAGCCACTGTTCGTCGGCATCCGCATAGATGATGAAATGCTTTGACTTGGCTTCATGCCAGGCTGCCGGTGCGGAACCGGCTGTCGATACCAACAGAGCGGCTCCGACAGCCGCCAAGAGCTTATTCACGCAATACCCCCAATTTCCCCGAGCGAGCGGAGGCTAGCACGAGCGCCACGGACGGCAAGCCGCTAAATCCGAACGATTTAAAGGAAGCTATAAGGATCCACATCGACGGCCACCCGCACCTTGGTGCTCCATTCGACGCCGTCCAGCCAGTCGCGGATGACATCCTGGACGTCGAGGCTGCGGCGGGCGTGGACGAGCAGGCGCTGGCGGTGGCGGCCGCGTAGCATTGCCAGCGGGGCGGGGGCGGGGCCGAATACGGCCATGCCTTCGACTTGGGGCGTGGCATGGCCGATACGGCGCGCGGCCGCCTCGGCTTCGCCCGCATCCTCGGCCGATATGATGATCGCCGCCAATCGCCCGAACGGGGGCATGGCCGCTTCCCGGCGCGAATCCGTCTCGGCGGCGTAAAAGCCGGCGACATCGCCGGAAACGAGCGCCGCGATCACCGGTGCATCGGGATCGTGGGTCTGGACCAGCACGCGGCCAGGCTTGTCACCGCGCCCGGCGCGCCCGGCGACCTGCTGGATCTGCTGGAAGCTGCGCTCGGCCGCGCGCAGGTCGCCGCCTTGGAGGCCGAGATCGGCATCGACCACGCCGACCAGGGTCAGGTTGGGGAAATGATAGCCCTTGGTGACGAGCTGCGTGCCGACCACGATGTCGATCGCGCCTGCCTCCATCTGCTCGACGAATTCCGCGGCCCGCGCCGGGGACCAGATGGTATCGGAGGTAACAATGAAGGTGCGCGCTTCGGGAAAGAGCGCGGCGACCTCGTCGGCGATGCGCTCGACGCCGGGGCCGCAGGCAACCAGGCTGTCTTCCTCGCCGCATTCGGGACAGGCCTTGGGGGGTGGCATGACATGCCCGCAATGGTGGCAGGCCAAGCGGTGCATCAGCCGATGCTCGACCATCCAGGCGGTGCAATTGGGGCATACGAAGCGATGCCCGCAGTGGCGGCAAAGGGTCAGCGGCGCAAAGCCCCGGCGGTTGAGGAACAGCAGGCTTTGCTCGCCGCGCTCAAGGTTGGTTTCAAGCTCGCGCACCAGGCTCGGTGCCAGCCAGCGGCCGCGCGCCGGCGGGTCCTGGGTGAGATCGATGGCGCTTATTTCCGGCATCGTCGCTCCGGCGAAGCGCTGTGACAGCGTCACCTCCCGGTAACGGCCGATTTCGACCATGTGCCGGGTCTCGATCGCGGGCGTGGCCGACGACAGGATCACCGGAATGTCTTCGAACAGGCCGCGCATCACCGCCACGTCGCGGGCGTGATATTGGACGCCTTCCTCCTGCTTGAAGCTCGGTTCATGGGCCTCATCGATCACGATCAAGCCGAGATCGCGGTACGGGAGGAACAGCGCCGAGCGGGCGCCGACCGTGACCTTGGCCTCGCCAGCCGCAATGCCACGCCACGCGCGCCGCCGTTGCGAAGATCGCAGGTCTGAGTGCCAGGCGACAGGCGCGCAGCCGAAGCGGGCTTCGAACCGCTTGAGGAACGGCTCGGTCAGCGCGATTTCGGGCAGCAGGACGAGTGCCTGCCGGTCCTGGCGCAGGCATTCGGCGATCGCTTCGAAATAGACTTCGGTCTTGCCCGATCCGGTGACTCCATCGAGCAGGACCGGGTCGAAGCCCGTGCCGATCGCTGCGACCAGGCTGGCGGCGGCTTCAGACTGCTCGGCCCCGAGGCGCGGAGGGGCAAAATCGGGATCCGGACAGGACAAGGCGCGGTCCGCTTCAACCCTGACCGCTTCGAGTGCTCCGGCGTTGACGAGACCGCGCAAGACGGCGTCGCTCACGCCGCATTGGTCCGCAAGCTCGCGGATCGTTCCCTGGCGCCCTTCGAGCAGCTGCAGCGCCTTTTCCCGCTGGGGGGTTAGACGGATCGGCAGCTGCCCGGTGGGCCGATACTCGGTCAGTTGGCGCGACCCCTGAAGCGCACCGGCGGATGGAAGGACCATGCGCAGCACCGCGGCCAGCGGGCTCAAATAATAGTCCGCGGTCCACTCGCACAGCCGCCGGAGCGGCGCCGCAATCGGCGGGACATCGAGCAATTGGTGCAAGGGCCTGAGCCGATTGTCGCCGATCTCCTCGGTCGGCAGGCGCTCGGCCTCCCACGCCACACCGATCAGCTGGCGCGGCCCAAGCGGGGCGACGACCACGCTGCCGGGTTCAACCTGCATCCCGTCGGGAACGCGATAGTCGAGCGGACCCAGCGCTGCGTTGAGGGTGACGACACGGGCGCGGGGAAGGCTCACAGCCTTGAGTAGCATGCTCGCTTGCCCCCCGGGCAAGCTGCGCGTGCTACTTCCCCCGTTTTTTTCGGTGGCTCTCAAGGTCGAGGACCGCGTTTTCCTCGCCTTCGGGCATCAAGCCCATGCGCCGCGCGACTTCCTGATAGGCCTCGGCCTCACCGCCCAGATCCTGGCGGAAGCGGTCCTTGTCGAGCTTTTCGTTCGATTTCATGTCCCACAGCCGGCAGCCGTCGGGACTGATCTCGTCGGCCAGGATGACGCGCGCATAATCGCCGTCCCAGACGCGGCCGAACTCGAGCTTGAAATCGACCAGGCGGATTCCGATCGCTGCGAACATGCCACACATGAAATCATTCACGCGGATCGCCATGTCGGTGATGTCGTTCATCTCTTCCTGGCTCGCCCAGCCGAAGCAGGCGATATGCTCATCCGCGACCATCGGATCGCCGAGTGCATCGTCCTTGTAATAATATTCGATGATCGTGCGCGGAAGCTGCGTGCCTTCCTCGATCCCGAGGCGCTTCGACAGCGATCCCGCGGCGACATTGCGGACGACCACCTCGATCGGAATGATCTCGCACTGGCGGATCAATTGCTCGCGCATGTTGAGGCGGCGGATGAAATGGGTGGGAACGCCGATCGACTGCAGCGCGACGAAAATATGCTCGGAGATGCGGTTGTTGAGCACGCCCTTACCGCTGATCGTGCCGCGCTTCTGCGCATTGAAGGCGGTGGCGTCGTCCTTGAAATATTGAATGAGCGTGCCGGGCTCCGGACCCTCGTAGAGGATCTTTGCCTTGCCTTCATAGATTAAGCGGCGACGAGCCATAGGCCGTGGAAAACTCCGAATGGGGAAAGAGCGGCGGCTATAGGCGAGCCGCCGCCCCATCGCAATTGAACTGGTTGGAGCCTAGCGTGCGGTCGCGGCGGCCGCGAGCTTGCGGCTGACGATGCGGGCCTGCTGCAATCTCTCCGGAGCGAGATAGGTTCGCGCGAGCGCCTGCAGCTCCACCGGCGCAATCGACTGGATCACCGCTTTCTGCTGGCGGATTCGGTCGAGCCGGTCGGGCTTGCTCTGCGCCTTTGCGAGAGCGCCGAGCCAGAAACCATTTTCGCGTCGCGAGCGGTCCAGCGCTTCGATCTCCGGCGCGCGAGCACGCGCCAGCAAGTCCGCGTCGACCGGCCGTTCGCGCAACTGCGCAGCTGCGTCGAAGAACGCCTTTGCCACTTCGTCGGTCTTGTCGGGGGCAACCACGGCGCTTGCCGACAGATAGCCGAACCCGGTGAACGTGTCCGACATCTGGCTGCCGACAGCGACGCCATAGCTGCTGCCGAGCTGTTCGCGCACCGTCTCGGTCAATTTCAGCCTGAGGATGTTGCCGAGAAGATCGAGCCCGACCTCCTTGCGAAAGTCATGATCGTCGGTGGTTGGCCATATTGCCGCGACCAGCGCCTGATCCGCCGCGCCTTCGTGCGTAAGGACGATCGGCGAGCGGTTTTGCCGAAACGTCACCTTGAGGGCAGATTGGTTTGGGGTCGACGTCAATCGGCGTTTCGGCAAAGCTCCGAAGGTAGCCGCGACCGCCTGGATCGCGGCCTGCTCCTCAATGTCTCCAACAATGGTGACTTCGATCGGAGCCGACGCGATGACGGGCCTGAGCGCCGCACGGGCTTCACTCAGACTGCGCTGTGCCAGCAACGCGCCCGAAGGCACGCCGAAACGCTGGTCCCCGTTCGCCAGAAGGATTGGCAAACGCGCCTGCGCCACGCCTTGCGGTTGCGCATCGATCTGCTTGTCGAAGACCGGAACGAGGTTGGACCACTGGGTTGCCGCCTCGGGCCGGAAGCCCGGATCGAGCAGATAGGCCGCGCTGACCTTCATCTGCAGCCCGAAGTCCGCTTGGGTGGTTGCGCCCGCCGCAACAAAGGCGTCGTCGTCCATTGAGGTTCCAAGCGTCACGATCTTGCCCGACGTGATTTCCTTGAGCTCCTCGAACGAATGCTTCTTGAGCGCTCCAAGGCTCGATGTGGACGCCATCATCAGGCCGAGCCCGGGCTGGTCGAGCGGCAGGTCGAGCTGTCCGTTGCCGAGGCGCACCACGAACCGCACTCTGCCTGCTTCGAAGTCGGTCTTCTTGATGTTCAGCCGGACATTGTTGGCGAACCGAATTGTCCGCACGTCCAGGTCCGCGATCCGCCGGTCCTCGGCCACTGTTCCGGGGGTGCCAAGGCGATCGTAAGCGAACGTCCGGGCCGTGACCTCCGCGGGCGCGGCAACGGCGATCGCCCGGCTCGCGCTGAGTGCAGCGGCGATCTGCGCTGTCGGCACTTCCTGCTTGCTGCTGAGGTGGATGAGCGGTGCGCTGCCGGTCCACAGGGCGCGGAAGACCGCATTGACCTGCGCCGGGGTGACCGTCTGCGCGACCGTTTTGAACTGTGCGTAGCGATAGGCGGGGGTGGTGACGAAATCGTCTTCGCCGACGACGGAGACAATGACATTGGCCAGGGCCGCGCTGTTGCGCGTGTTCGCCTGCTCCGCCGCCGTTCGGTATGCACCCTCCATATTGCTAAGCTGGGTCTTCAATTCGGCTGCGCTGAACCCGTGGTCGAGCGCGCGCCGAACTTCCCGTTCAGCCATATTGAGCGCATCCTTCCACGCGCCGTCCTTGGCGGTCGCCTGGATCATGGTCATCCGGCCGGCATCCTTGTGATCCTGCATCCCCATGCCGGCGCCCAGAATCGGCGAGCCTGGAACATTCGACAGCCGCTGCAGCCGTCGGTTGATCAGGCCCGTCGCGATTCCCTCGATCAGCTTGCGCTGGCGCTCCGCGACCGTGTCGGGGGGATCGATCCAGGGCCGGGCAACGGCATAGCTCAATGTGGTGGCGACGGCGGGATCGACGAAGGTGTCGAACGCCCCCGGACGCTTGATGTCGATAGCGCCGCGCGGAAGCGGAACCCCGGTCGGACCGTCATTCTTCCAACTGGCGAAGACTTTGCGGATGCGCGCTTCGATGTCCGCCGGGTCGGCATCGCCGACGAAGATCAGCGTCGCATTCCCCGGGCGATAATATCGACGGTACAGGTCGCGAATATCTGCTGCTGCGGCGGTCTTGAGAACTTGCTCCGTCCCGATCGGAAGCCGCTTGGAATAAGGGGCATCCGGCAGCTGAAATCCAAGAATATCGATCGTCTGGCGAAGCTGGAAATTTTCGCGCGCACGCTTCTCGCCCAGGATCACACCACGTTCGCGGTCGACCGCGGCGGGGTCGAATTTGACCTCGCTCGCGACTTCCCGCAGCAGGAACATCGCGGTGTCGAGATGCTCGGCATCGGCCTTCGGCACATCGAGCATGTACGTGGTCGAATCGAAGCCCGTCATCGCATTGGTGTCGGGTCCGAAAGCGAGCCCCTGCCGCTCCAGTATCTTGATCATATCGCCTTCGGGAACATTGGTGGTCCCGTTGAACGCCATATGCTCGATGAAGTGGGCGAGGCCTTGCTCGCGGTCGTTCTCGGCCAGCGAACCAAAGGCGAAATGGAGCCGCAACGAACCCGTACCCTTGGGGGTGCTATTCTTCAGGATCGCATATTTCATGCCATTGGCGAGCGTGCCGTAGCGGATCGCGGGATCGGGCGTGACATCGGTCAACGGGATGCCCCAACCGTTCATTTTCGGCGGATCGGCGGCGAGAGCGAGCCCAGGCGCAAAACTCAGGGCGAGCGCAACCGCGACACCCGATGTGCACCGGCGCAGCCTTGCCGTGCCCGTCACAAGACGTTGACCAATCACCTGAATTCCTCGCTAGAAAGTGTGCGGGCAACGTAGGGGCGAAAGCCGGGCAGGCAAGCCTGTGCTCGATCAACTGGCCTGCCAGCGTTGCGAACGTCCCTCACTCGCCTGGAGGCGTCACCTCACTGTTGCGGTAGGAGCGTTCCGCATTCGGCATGAACCGCGCACCGAAGCGGCGGTACAGCCAATATGCGATGATCGCGAGCAGCAGCCACGGTAACAAAGTCGCAAACAGGATGATCATGAAGCCCAATGCGCTGAGCAGATTGTAGCCGGCGCGGCTGAACGCCTGCCTCAGCGGCGCGGGCTCATCCATCCCGGGAATGGCTTTCCCCGATCCATAATAAAACGCCATCGGAGTCTTCGCGAGCGACTCTTCTTCCGCATCCTTCTGCTCGCCCAGGGATCGGATTTGCGCTCGAATCGACGAAGCCTCGGAAAGCAATCGATCGCGCACGACGCTGGACAGCCCCGACCGGGAAAGCTCACGATTGACGCGGTCGAGCTCGTCCTGCAGCTCGGCGCGGCCGCGGTTGGCGCGCTGGATCGATGCCCCCGCATCGACTCCGCTGATCTGCTGATCGACCAGCATACCCTGGGCGTCGGTGACAAGCTTGCTCGCATCCTTGCCGAAGGCGCGCGCGATCGCGGGGTCCAGTTTGATTTCGAGGGACGCGGCGACGTCCTTTTCCTCGACCAGGCTGTAACGCATGCCAGTGATCCGGCAGCGCGTGATACCGAGCTTTTCGCACATCGCGGCATGGGCCTCCTGCGCCGCCTGAATCTTGTTGTTGGGCAGGCGATAGGCGTAGCGATAATTGAAGGCGACGCCGGGCGCTGCGCTGACGGCGATGTTCGGTCCGCTTGCATCCGCGGCTGCTTGCTCACCGCGGACTTGCGGCGGTGCGGGAACTGGAGGAGCCGCCATCGGCGCTACTTCGTAGGATGCTGTCGCTTCCTCTTTCACATCGTAGGTTTTGAGATCTTGCGATGTTCGCTGTGGTTCCTGCTGGGAACAGCTGGCGAGGAATAGGGTGGTCAGAACGACGGCATTGCGCATGCGCTTCACTCCCGCTTGTTTCGTCTTATGTGACATTATCACATAAGCGAAGCAAGGGGTTTATGAGATCATGCCGTCCCCGCGCGCTTGGTGCGGCGGCGGGGGTGGGTTTGCTCCTTCCACGGCGCATTCCACTGAATTCGGTTCAGCGTTTCGAAACTCCTGCGGATTCGTGCGACGAAGGTCTGGAGTCCGCGATCGATCCCGCGATTGAGCGCTTCCCGCCCGGACTGATAATTGCGGTCGAATATTTCATCCATCATGGTCTTGCTCCTGCTCAATTGGATGATCGATGGCCTCACAGCGCCAGCGGATAGCCATCGATGAAGTTGGTGGACGTCCTCAGTCTTCGTTCGACCGGGGCAAGGCGGCGATCGGCACTGAGCTTGCCCCAGGCGTGGTGCCTCGTGGGAGCCGTGCCCGCACGCGCGGTCGCGGATGCGACCGCAGGGCCGTTGTCCACAGGGAGTCGCTGTTCGAGACCATTGACCACGGCCACGTTCCTTTCATTTGTCGTGCGTTGTTTCCGCCGGCGGTGGGGGCTGGGGAGGGGTAACCCGGTGCCGCCGGCGGTGATGGTGATTTAGGTGCGCCAGCCGCTTTCCGCCAATCAAACACTTTGCACATTCAATAAGTCCTGCTTATACCCTAGCGACCCGGTGCGAGCATTGAGAGGGAGCCTAAAATGCGCAAAATGCCCCCACTTGCTGCTGTTCGCGCGTTCGAAGCGGCGGCTCGCACTGAAAATTTCACTGCGGCAGCGGCGGAATTGGGAATGACCCAGGCCGCAGTGTCCTATCAGGTGAAAAGCCTGGAAGAACGGCTGGGCGCGGCCTTGTTCAAGCGGGAACGCGGACGCGCTCGACTGACGCCGCTTGGGCAGCGGTTGCTCCCCAAGCTCACCCAGGCGTTCGACACGATCGAAACCGCATTCGCCAGCCATAAGGCGGAAGATGAGAGTCTCCTGACCGTCACGACCACGCATACGTTCGCCAACACCTGGCTGGCGTGGCGGCTTGGCGCGTTCCAGATGGACCATCCCGATCTTGCGGTGCGGATGACCACCAGCAATACCATCGTCGATCTTCATTCGGGTGAGGCGGATGTCGCAATCCGGGCAGGGATTGGCAATTGGGAAGGGTTGGAAACGCACAAGCTGATCGAATCCGACTTCACTCCGATGGCAAGCCCGGACTGCGTTGAGAAAAACGAGCGGGAGCTCGGGCGCAAACTGGTGGCTTCGGACTTGCTCAACTTGCCGCTCATCGGCCGACTCGACGATTGGTGGAGCCTGTGGTTGACGGCTGCGGGCGTGCCACCCGATCAGCATCGTCCGCGTCGCGGAATCCGCCTCGACAACCAGGCTAATGAAGGTCACGCGGCGATGGCCGGGCAGGGCTTTGCGCTGCTCACGCCCTTCCTCTGGAAAGGCGATGTCGCGAGCGGGCGGCTGTGCCAATTGTTCGATGTCACGGCGAGTGCGGGCTACGCCTATTGGCTGGCATTCCCACCCGAGCGCCGCATGCTGCCCAAGGTCAAGCGCTTCCGCGAATGGTTGCTTGCTGAGCTCGACACCTGATCGGAGGAAACCCTTTTGGGACTACATCGTTAAATCGGATATGAATAAAGATGAAACGATCTATTCCGAGCCCAGCGAAGTGACTGCGGAGGGCGGCAATGTGCATGTCGACGGGCCCGATGGCGTCGAAGTGATGCTTTCGCCGAAAGCGGCCGAGGAGACCTCCAACCGCTTACTCGAAGGCGCATTCAAGGCCCGCGGTCAACGTCACCTCAAAGACTACCCGCACCGGGGTCAATAGCTTAGCGCTTCGCTGGGCTGACGCTGAGCGTGCCTGCCGGGAGCGGGCCAATGAAATCGTGGGTGCCGCCGCTGTGATCGAGCCACGGGCTCCAGCTGGAGGAGGCTATCATCGCGACTTGGCGATTGTGGTAGGGCGCGACATCGGGTCCCGGCTCGGTCGTGAGCATGGTGAAGGCTTCGCCGAGGCCCGGTGCGTCGCGTAACAATCCGGCAATGCCGAGCGCGCCCCCGGTGAGATCGGTAAACAGCCAGCGGTCTTTGCGCTTCTGCTTCGGGTCGGCGGGGGCGGTGAACTCGTAGAAGCCGTCGGCGAGGATCAGGCAGCGTCCGGACGAAAATTCACGGCCGTCCGAGCGGAAATTGTACACCGGCTTGCCACTCGGTCCAGGCCAGCTCCAGCGCCGGATGACGAGTTCGAACGATCCGGGAGTGTCGCGGGAAGCACGGACGATCGGCGCTGGGTCGGTAATGCAGATGTCGCGCGGTGCGAGATTCGGTGCGCCCTCAGGAAACAGGAGTGGCATTTCAAGGTCCCGAAACAGGCTCGCGATTTCATCGATTGAGCGCGTCTGTGTGTAGAGGTTGCACATCAGGTCGGCTGAGCACGTCGGGACGGCGGTCGGTCAGTCATCTCAGATGATGGAAAAAACGGCCCGGTAGAAAGGGGACCAACCACCGAGCCTGAGGTTATCATGCGGAATAAAAAACTCTTAAAGATCAATGCCGTTCCACCAATCGAGCAAAGATTTATGCCAGAATTGGCGCGTTTGAAGCGTCCGCGGCCACCGCACCTATTGGCGGAGGTGCTCCGCGTCTTCGTCGATCTCGCTGGCGGTCAGTTCCGGCTGGCTGGTCCGCGCTTCGATGCCGCTTTCGATCCGCTGCAGAAGCTCGGCGCGCTTGGTCCAGCTGGCCGCGCTCTTTTCGAGCACCTGGCGGCCGTTGGCGGTGTTCATGGTGATCGCTTCGATCAGATCCTTCGAAGCGCGGTCGCGGCAGCCGGCGGCCGTGTCGCGGCTGTCCTTGGTGCGATGGCCGGGCGCCGGATTGCTGGTTTCGTCCTTGTCGACCCAATCATCCGGCATCGACGAGGACGAGTCCGCGACGCTTTCGGGCTGAGCCGACGAATTCGAGTTGGACTGAGACATGAGGTGCACCTGCCGGCAAGCGAAAGCGCGAAGGTCTCTCAGTCACTCGATGCCTGCATGAAGGACGAGTGATAGGAAGAGCCTACCACCGATCCGCCGAAAACGCGACCTTCACGGCGCAAAGCCGTGGCGTCAAAGCCTGAGCCCCCAACGTGGCCCGAGTGCGACCATCGCCGAATAGAGCAGGATGGTAACCACACACCCCGCCAGCAACGCGAGCCAGAACCCGACTCCCAGACGTAATAACGCGGGCACGATCAGGAACAAAGGGAGCGAGGGCAGCACGAACCAGAAGGTCGCCTCGACATGCGCCGCAAGCCGCACCGGATCGTGCGTGTCGCGCCACAGCCAGATCGCGGCGAGGATCGACACCAAAGGCAGCGAGACGATCAGCGCCCCCCAGCCGGGAAAGCGACGCGCAACTTCCGACGCAACCGCGATGAGAATACCGGAGATGAGCGCCTTGATCGCGAGGTACCACATCCGGCCTGCCTAGCAGCTACGGGCGGCGCGCGGGAGGGGCACCCTCGCGCGCCGCCCGGTCGAACTAATCCTTGAGGTCGGCGGAGACCTTGCCGCCATTTTCCTCGAGTTTCCGCATCACCGCCTTGTGCAGCCAGATGTTCATCTCCGCGCTGCCGTCCTTCTCGCCGTGATAGCCAAGCTCGGCGGCGAGCTCCTTGCGGTTGTCGAGGCTGGAGTCGAGGTCGAGCAATTTCATCAGGTCGACGATCGAGCTCTTGTAGTTGAGCGTTTCGCCTTTCTCCGACGCGGCCTGCGCGAGGACCGCGTCGACATCGACCGGATCCGAGGGCGCCGGATTGGGCGTGTTCATTTGCGGCATTGCCTGCCCCCCCGGTGCGGCCTGCGGAGCGGGTTGCGCCTTGCGACCGAAAATTGCGTCTTTGATCTTGCCGAAAATACTCATCGCCAATCCTCCTGAAGGTGTGGAGGGTCAATGATCGGGGCGGTGCGATGGTTGCGCGAAAACGGCGCGAGCAGAGGCATATGCTAAGGCCCGACCGGATCGCTCCGGCCGGGCCCGCACTAACCGGAGGGACCGATTACTTTTTCTGGCTTAGCAGTTGGCGATTGACGATGTCCGCAAGCGCACGCGACCCGCTGGTCGCGGTGCAGACCGCATCGCCGGTCTTGCGGGCAGCTGAAAGCAAAGCGACCGTGGTTCCGCAAACATTGGCGGCAACGCTGATCGGCGCCTGGACGGTGACCGGAACGTTGAGGTTGTTCAAAGCCGCCACCTGCGCGCCGTTGAGGAAGTTGTTGAGGACGGAAACGTCCTGAACATTGACCGTAACGAGCCCGGGCGCGACGCTGATCTGAGCGACGGCAGGGGACATTGCGGGGGCGGCCAGCGCGGCAGCAGCGACAGCAATCATGATCTTACGCATTACAACTCTCCACATATTTGAGCACAGTGACGGCGCCACACTCTGTACTCGCCGCCCATCCCTTTATGCTGAGATGTGCGGCTTGAACGCAGTTAACCCGTTGACGACGCAGTGTTTACGCCGAAGAGGCCACGCTTCAAGACGGAGCGAACCAGCACGGCAGGCGTAACGATTAGCCGCTGTTGCCTTCGGTCGCGGCCGGGAGCGCGGGCGCAGACGGGGATGCCGACGGAGAGGCGGGAGCAACGCTGTCACCTTCGACCGACTGGATTGCGCAATCGCGCACCCACAGCTCGTTGCCGGAACCACCCATTCGCTGACAGCTGACGGTCACCTGCTGCCCGGGCCGCAGCTTCTTGCCGTCTTCGACCGCAAGACCGGCGAGGTCGATGCCGACCGGCACTTCCGGATTGGAGGTCTTCAGGCGCAGGTCGAGGCTGCCGTAGCCGTCCGGCACGATGCGCAGGAATTCGCCGCTGACCACCATCTCGCGACCGTCGAAGCGCCGATCCGCCGCGTCCTCATCGTCGCGATAGGCCTGGTAGAGATCCTCCGCGCTGATTGTCACCGCGCCGCGCGCCTCAGGCCGGCTCGGAATCGTCCGCCGATCGTTCCGATCCCAATCCGGGTCGAAGATTGCGTTTCCGACCACCCCCAGCCCGAGCACCGCGGCGGCCGCGATCAGCACCTTCTTGCGGTTGCCCTTGAGCTCGCCGGTCGAGCGCGGCTGGCCGAGCCGATGCCGCCGTTCGCGCAAGCCGGGATCGGTCGGCGCGCCGCATTTCGGGCAGAACTCCCGTAGCGGGGGCACCTCGGCCGCACATTCCGCACAACGCACTTGTCGCCTCTCCTTCGCCGCGAACCGGCGCTTCCGGTGCCATAGAGGGCTAGCACAGCCGGTTCAACGCCCGCCATCGCCTCCCTCCTGGCTGTCCGGCGTTCGGCCGGAAGTTGGCAAAGTTGGCAGTGCCATGCGCGTGCGAGGTGCGTGCGGATGCGCGTGCGTACGCGAGGGAGTAGGCGGAGAGGCTGAGCGCTCATCGACGAGGATAAGCCACAAAAGCGGTGGTGTAGGACAGAAGTTTCTGCAGCCAAGCGCAAAGGGGCCTGAACGAAGTTACCAGGTCTTTCCGGTCGCAGCGATGGCTATCGCTGCCCAAGAAATGCAACAATCCCATCCACTTCGGAGCATCGATCAACAGAGCATTATCCTTGAACGGATTAACACAAGGTTTCCACCAAAGGAGAACTGTGATGACAAAATGCCGACGACTGATGTTGATCGCGATCTTCCCGATGACCGTTCACTCCGCCGCACAGGCGGCACGCGGAGTTTCCGAAGAGGTCGCAGGCTGGGAGGTAAATTATACGACCTGGACCTGCGGAACGAGCGTTGCGGCTGCGAGGCTTCTGAGCCGCGGCATGGCAGTCCATGTTCCGTGCGCGGGTGGCCAACCGCTTTGATTGACGCGATCCTTAACCTTGGCTCGTCAATTCACCCGTCGAGCCTGATTCCGATTTGAACGTGTCTAAGGCGGCGGCCGACCGATCAGGTCCCCGCCGCCTTACCTTTTATGCAGGTCTGAAAACGCGGCAAATTCCCGCCGACCGTCAATTGAGAAACCTTTGTCGATCTAGCGGGTTTGAGGATTAGAGCGCCGGTGGTCGCGCGGGACTTGCCAAGACCCGGGTGGGCGTCGGACCGAGAGGGAATAGGACGACGTCAGCAATCCGTCTGTTCGGAGCCGAACTGAACGGATCCCGACCCTGGCCGCCCCCGGTGCTTTTCGTTGCGTAAACTCCCGCCGCTGTCGTGCTTCGAGTCTGAGGCAGCGTGCGGGAGAATCGGCCAACTGGACCTCAGCTCGGCGGGACGGGCCTGAACGGGGCCATGAATTAATCGGGAGCGCTCATCGACGAGGATAAGCCACAACAGAGGTGCTGTAGGACAGCAAAATCCGCCCGGCGGAAGCTTTCTTCTCAGGCGCGGCGGGCGTATGCCCGGTTCCTGTCGTTGCGTTGCGTACCCAGCCTGAAACAGGGAGAACGCCCATGACCGCCTTCAATGCCGTCCGATTCCAGGTCAAGCCCGGCCGCGACCAGGATTTCCTCGAAGCCCACCGCAAGGTCGAGCGCAACTGGCCCGGGATGCGTCACGCCAACATGATCCAGACCGGCGAGGGGGCATATTGCATCATCGCCGAGTGGGACGACATGGCCAGCCTTGCCGCCGCCCGCCCGCACATGATCGCGACCCTCGACACATTCCGCGACACGCTGGACGGCGACACCGACCCGGTCTCGGGGCCGGTGGTGCTGGAGATGAAGTAGCGGGGAGCGCGAGAGGCAGATGAAGGACCGCCATGCCTGGGGCATGGTGGGGTGGCTTACGGATTTACTCCGTGGCCTGCACCTGTACATTCCGGCCTTCCTGGAGGTTCTTCATGTCGCTGGCCAATCACCGTTTTCTTATGGGTCCCCTCCTCGCGCTGCTGGTCGCCGCGACCGCGGCCTCGGAGCCGGCCAGCGTCAAGCCGAAGCCGGCGCGTACCGTGGCCGATGCGATCGAAGCACTTAGGCAAAATGCGGAAGGCAAGCCGCGGCTGTTGAACCCCGACCAAGTGGTCTTTCCCAGCGATTACCCCAAGCAGGCGATGGACATGTTGGAGCAGGGCGCTGCCGGCATTGATCTCACCATCGATCCCGCCGGGCGGGTGAGCGCCTGCCGGATCGTGAAATCGTCCGGATCGGCGCTGCTCGACGCGACCAGTTGCCGCATCTATCAAAGCAGGGCGCGGTTCGAACCTGTGGCTCCCGACGCCCCAGTGCGCGCGTTGCGGCAGGATGTCAGCTGGAAGCTCGGCGAATCCGCGCCCTCCCGCCTGGGATGGTTCCAACGCATGACCGTGATGCTCAAAGCCACTGGCGAGCAGGTTTCCTGCCGGGTCGAACGAAGCGAGGGAAGCGACGTTGACTGTTGGTCAACGACGCCGTTCCGGGCCCAGACTGCAGCCAACCACGTGAAGTTGGCCGGGTACGAACCGGCGAAGATGGTCATCGAGACTCGCTTCGTTCCGGAGGGAGAGCCCCTGCAGGAACCGAGCAGCCCTCACATGTTGGCGCGGCGCGCGGGAAAACTGATCGTGAAAAGCGACGGGACGCTGCGGAGCTGCGAAGTGCTGGAATCTCTGCCGCCGACAACACCGCGGGAGACAACGTGTCGGGAGGCCCAACAGCATCGATTCGAGCAGTTGCCCGAAGCTGCCGATGCAACGGGCATTATTTGGACGTGGATCTATCTCGAACCCAAACCTGCGCCGTGACGGGCCAAGTCGCCGAGCGCAGCACATTCCGGACAACGCACCTGTCGCCGCGAGCTTAAGCCCAGGAAGTGCCATAGAGTCCTAGCACATCAGTGCCGCGCGTTTTCTCCGCTGGCGAACTCAGCTGAGCCAATTGCGCAGCATCGGGTCGCATTCTCCTAAACTGTCACCGTCATTTCCGCATCTGGTCGGCGATGCTGGCGGCCGTTGGGCGGCGGAGTTCGAGGGTCAGTTTTTCATAGTCGATCCGGGCGCGCAGGACGGTCAGCAGCTCCGAGCCGACAATGCCGTCGAACAAAGGCGCATTCTGCCGCGCGATGGCGTTGCGGAGCGGGGCGAGATCGATGCAGCTTACGGGCAGGCCGGTGACGGACAGAGCGCCGAGCTTCATATCGACGACCGCCAGCTTGACCACCGCCGCGCCGCCCAGCCCATAGCCCAATTCGGCCGCGTCGGTCAGCTTGAGGCCGAGGCGCTGCGCAACCCCGACGTCGAGGAACTGGCTGCCGCCCGTATCGACCATGAGCGTGAGCGGCTGGCCCTGGACCGTCGTGGTGAGCAAAAGCTTGCCGTCGGCTACCCGGCGAAGCGGAATCGTCACCTTCGATGGTCCGGAATAGAAAGTCTGGGGCGGCGGCTCAGCTGCAGCACAAGGTTGCGAGACGAAGACGAGCGCGACGATCAGATAGGTGCAGATTTGAGAGAGCGCCGAGCGCGCGCTGAACGGCATCTGCCTGCTAAAAGCGGCAAGCATTCTTCTCAACGTGAAGTTGGTTTCGTGCATAGCGCCCCCCAAGGAAGGGGTGCTTGGAAACGAGTTGGAACGCAAGCGGCAGGTTATCTTGGCATGACGCGACGCAGCGCGAGGCCATGCAGAGCTAATCTGTTCGTTGCGCTGGCTTGGTCAGACGTCAGGATTCATTCCGTCAAGGACCGAAGTCGATCTCATGAGTGAGAGACGACATAAAGCGATCCGACAAAATTCGTTGCCACGGCCTCGTTTTTATCTAGTCTGCCAACACCTCTTAGCTGGGTTGTTCATTCCAATGGGAATGGGGACTCTACGCCGGGTGTTTAGCCAGGCTGAATTGGTTTGAGTGAGATTGGCAACGAATTCGCCCAACTGGGCGACATCGGTACAGGCCTCGACGTCGCCCAGCCGGGCGAATTCGATGCTCTAAGTAAGAGGACATCTTGGACCACCCGTTTTTATCGGAAGAGAGAAAACCTTTACGGCGATCCTTCACTACCTTGTTGAAGGGAGGGTACGATCTGGCAAGAACCGAATCGATCGTCTTTGTGTGCGGTGGCAACGATCCCAATTCGGCCAGACAACGGTTTCTCGAGATAGCCCGGCGTGAGTTGCCGGAACGAGACATATTCCTACCCGAATTCGTGATCGATGATTATCTTAGCGAAGCAAATGGGGGCCCGTTCAATATTGCAAAATTTGAGGAAATCATTGCCTCGCTTTCATTTGTCGTAGTAATTTTCCCAGAGGAGCCAGGAGCTATTTGCGAAACCGGATATTTCGCGGCCAATAATAAAATTGTAAGGAAAGTTTTACTGGCCATATCAAACGATCACAAGGATAATGACTCTTTTATATCTATTGGACCTGGTCAAATCATAACAGAGAAATCGTTCTTTTCTCCAACTCAGTATATCGATTATGCCGGAGACTTTGCCGAGGTACTCAATCGGATAAAGCGCTCTAAGGTAAAAATCTTTCGGTCACCGGTTCGTGTTCCCGAGTATAGAGATGCCTCAACTCTGGAAAAAATGGCAATCTGTCAAAAAATAGTTGAGGTGATGCACGTAGCAACCATAGATGACGTTAACTACATATTCAGGTCCGCGTTTAAGTCTCACATCTCAACACACGAGATAAGGCAGTTGATGGCGATTTTGTACGGTAGTGGTTATCTCAAAAGGACCCAGCCGTACGGACATTATTCCGTCGTCGCCGATAGGCCAACATTTCTAGTCCCCACTGTCGGCCAGAAGAGAATAGAATCCGGAATTACTTTAGCTATTGCTGCCGACCTTAGCCGAGTTGAGGAGGCGCACGAAATCCTGCGGGAGGCTAGAAATGCTGCTTGAGGAAGTGTCGGTTCTCACGGGCACCTCCGTACCGAGGCTACAGGATTTCGCGAACGTTGCTGGTAAAATGTATAAGGTATATCCCATCCGTAAGCGCTCGGGTGGCGAACGGATAATTGAGCAACCAACAAAGTCGATAAAGGCTTTGCAGCGAATTATATCGAATGTTCTATTCAGTAATTTTGAACTGCATCCTTCATGTTTGGGTTACCGCTCTGGCACAGGAATTGCGGACGTGGCCCGCTTGCATGAAGCTTACCGCTTTACACTTAGGGTAGACTTCAAAGACTTTTTTTGGGCGTTCACTGAACAGGCAATCAACGAATTTTTGGAACGGGCAAAAGTTGGCCTCACGCCGGACGACATTGCTTTTGTTGGTAAGCTAACGACGCGTAATGGTAGACTGACCATGGGCGCTCCTTCGTCTCCAATTATTACTAATGTGCTGCTGTTTGACCTAGATCGACGGTTTGCGGACTTGGCGACCGAACTTGGGTGCGTTTATACCCGCTATGCCGATGATTTACTTTTTTCATCGAAGCTTCCAAGCATTTTGGAAGGCTTGCTGGAACGGCTAATAAGCATCGTCGCGCAGTGGGAAACTCCGAGACTGACAATAAACCACGACAAAACCACATTTCTCTCCAGAAAGTATCGTCGGCTTGTTGTGGGCCTAACGATAACGCCTGAGGGTAAGACTTCAGTAGGCCGAGGCCGAAAGAGGCGCGTTCGGGCCCTCATACACAGAGCGGTACTCGGAACTCTTGAGCAAACGGAAATTGGTTCGCTGAGAGGAGAACTCGCGTGGGTTAACTCAGTAGAGCCTTCCTTTATCGAGGCACTAGTCCGGAAGTACGGACACGCCAACATTGCAGCGCTGGCACCCTTTATCGCACCGCAGCCGTAATTGCGCCTACTTAGCCGCAATCATCTCGTCCTCAGGTACCGCCGCCTTCCGCGGCTGCGGCTTAGGCGCAACCTCAGCCACCTCCGGTTTCACTCCCGCCCGCTCCAGCAACGGCCGCACCCTTCTACAATCTCAGGGCAGAAATATTGCCTCTACTTGGGCACCGTGCAGGACAGGCCTATTCGGCAGCAACATCTTCGGTCAGCTTGCGTGAGCGCTTCTTCACTTTCTCTACCTCACCCCGGCCCTCTCCCACGGGAGCGGGGGAAGTGCGTTCGAGCAACGGCCGCAAATACTGCCCCGTAAACGACTTCGGCTCCATCACCACCATCTCCGGCGTGCCGGCAGCAACAATCTCCCCGCCATTGACCCCGCCGCCCGGACCCAGATCGATCATCCAGTCTGCGGTCTTAATGACGTCGAGGTTGTGCTCGATCACCACCACGGTGTTGCCGGTGTCGACCAGGCGGTGGAGCACCTCCAGCAATTTGCGGACGTCCTCGAAGTGCAGGCCGGTGGTCGGCTCATCCAAAATATACAAAGTCTGGCCGGTCGCGCGGCGGCTGAGTTCCTTGGCGAGTTTGACGCGCTGGGCTTCGCCGCCGCTCAAGGTCGTCGCCTGCTGGCCGACCTTGATGTAGCCGAGGCCGACCTCCAGCAGCATGCGCATCTTGTCGCGGATGCCGGGGACCGCCTTGAACAGCTCGGCCGCTTCCTCGACGTTCATGTCGAGCACGTCGGCGATCGACAGGCCCTTGAACTTCACCTCCAGCGTCTCGCGGTTGTAGCGCTTGCCGTGGCACACGTCGCAGGTGACGTAGACGTCGGGCAGGAAGTGCATCTCGATCTTGAGCAGGCCGTCGCCCTTGCACGCCTCGCACCGGCCGCCCTTGACGTTGAAGCTGAAGCGGCCGGGCTTGTAGCCGCGCGCCTGGCTTTCGGGCAGGCCGGCGAACCAGTCGCGTATCTGGGTGAAGGCGCCGGTGTAGGTCGCGGGGTTCGAGCGCGGGGTGCGGCCGATCGGCGACTGGTCGATGTCGATCACCTTGTCGAGATGTTCGAGCCCGCTGATCTTGTCATATTTGCC
>JBDSZD010000082.1:0-8043 GCA_039925325.1 Sphingomicrobium sp. | reverse complement strand
GCGGAGACCACGACCAGCACTTCATTGCCCGCCTCGCTCTCGCGCTTCACGCGCCCGGCGACATGGCGGATGCGCTCGATGCCGGCCATCGACGTGCCGCCGAATTTCATCACGATGCGCGCCATGGAGCGAAGACTGACCTGATTGAGTGGAACCGCGTTCGGCGCCCTGTTAGAAAGCAGGCATGACAAGCACAAGCATTCTGGAACGCGAGGCCCGCCACTTCGGGGCGATGGCGGACGACTGGTGGGATCCGAACGGCGCGTCGGCCATGCTGCACAAGCTCAACCCGGTGCGGCTCGGCTACATCCGTGACCAGATCGACCGGCATTGGTCGCTCGACGAATGCGCGCGGCACCCGCTGGAGGGGAAGAGCGCGCTCGACGTCGGCTGCGGGGCAGGGCTGCTGACCGAGCCCTTGGCTCGCATGGGCGCGACGGTGACCGGGATCGACGCCGCGCCGGAGTTGGTAGCGGCGGCGGGCGAGCATGCGGCGAGGCAGGGGCTAGAGATCGATTATCGCGCTACTGACGTCGCGGATATCGAAGAGCAGTTCGACCTCGTGACCTCACTTGAGGTGGTCGAGCATGTCGCCGACCCCGCCGCCTTCGTGAAAGCGCTGGCGCGGCGGCTCGCGCCGGGCGGGCTGCTAATCCTATCGACGCCCAACCGGACAAGCTGGTCGAAGCTGCTGACGATCACCCTGGCGGAGGGCTTCAACCGCATTCCCAAAGGCACGCACGATTACGACAAGTTCATCGCGCCGGAGCGGATGAGGGGGCTGCTGGCGGACGCGGGGCTGAGCTGCGTGGATTTCGAGGGGATCGGTTGGAACCCGATGCGCGGACTGCACCTGACGGAGAATCTGTCGCTGAATTATCTGGTTGCGGCGGTGTGGGCATGAGCGATAGTTTACCGTTTTTCGGTATCGCTGCCGCTGCGTTGGTTGCGTTAGCGCTCGGACTGAAGAGAGGTTTCATCCCCACATACCTGACAGGTGGGGCGAAACGGTCAGAGGAGCCCGTTCTATTTTGGATTGGTACTGCTGTGATGATTATTGTTTTTGCGATGAGCCTTTACGCCGCATTTGCAACCATGAGTCGGTAGCGCCTCTCTCGCCAGCCCCTCCTAGAAATCGACCTTGTCGTAATGCGCTGGAGGATTGATCACTTCCATCCGCTCGCCGAGCAACGGCCGGAAGCACGGCCGCGATTTCATGACGCTGTACCAATCCTTGGTCTGCTTGTGCCCGCGCCAGTCGAGACCGCCGAGATAGTCGATCACCGACAAATGCGCCGCGGCGGTGAAGTCGGCGAGGCTTAGCCCCGGGCCCGCGAGCCAGCGGCGATGGTCGAGCAGATAATCGAGATAGTCGAGATGGCCGTTGGCGATGCGCATCGCCTCACGCAGCACCTTGGTGTCCGGTGCCTGCTGGCTGACCAGCCGCTTGCGCATACGCTCGTTCATCAGCGGCTCGACCACTTCGCGGAACAGTTTGTGGTCGAACCATTCGCTCATCCGCCGAATCTCCGCGCGGTGCACGGCATTGCCGTGGATCATCGGCATGCGCTCGACCGTCTCGTCGAAATATTCGACGATCGGCTGGCTTCCGATCAGGCTGATCCCGCTGTCCGCATCGACCATCACCGGAGTTTCGCCCGCGGGGTTGAGGTCGATGAACTCGTCGCGCTGATCCCAGGGATTTTCGCGCACCAGCTCATGCCCGATGCCCTTTTCGGCCAGCACCAGCCGGACTTTCCGCGAGAAGGGACAAAGCGGGAATTGGAACAGCTGCCACATGGCCGGACAGCTTTAGCGGGGCGCAGTCGGGACACAAGGCGTCATCCCGGCCTTGAGCCGGGATCTGCCTTTGTCTGAGGCTATCAACAAAAAGCAGGCGGGTGCCGGATCAAGTCCGGCATGACGACTATCGCGCCGGATAGACCGGCGAGGGCATGTTGGCGATCGCGTGCTCCATCGCCCGGCGCGCTTCGTTCATGCCGCGCATCATCGCCGGCAGCGCGGTCGACATCGCCCGCATGCCGGCGCGCATCGCCTCGCGGCTGCCGGCGATCTGCGCGTGGACATTGCGGTCGAAATTGGGGTCGTCGCGGCGGCCGAGGTCGGCGACCGTGGTGCGCCGGTCCGCTGGAGTTGGCGGACGGCCTTCGAGCGCGGCCTGCACTTCGCCAACGGGCAGGTTGAGGAATGCGCCCGTGAGACTCTGCATCACATTGCCGAGCCGGTCGGCCATCGCCGGATCGGTTAACTCGGGCGGGATCGCCACCGGCTCAGGCCCCTGCTGCGCGGCAGCGGGGCTGGCGACGGCGGTCATGAGAATCAACGCTGGAAGCATTCGCATCAGGGGTGTCCTCTACAGATACAACATCGAAGCCGCTGATTTCCTATCCAAATTCAGCTTAGCGCAAGATGAACGCCAGATGTATTAGCGCAGGGAGAGCCATACCAAAGCGGCCACTCCAGCGACGATCCGGTACCAGGCGAAAGGCGCGAATCCGTGCCGGGTGACGAAACCGACGAACAGCCTCACTACCACCAAAGCGACGATGAAGCTGACCAAGCTGCCGATCAGGATGTTGCCGTACATCGTGGGAGTGATGCGGTCGTGATGCTTTGCGAGATAATAAACGGTCGCGCCCGACAGCGTCGGCATCGCGAGGAAAAAGCTGAACTCCGCGGCGGTCTTGCGGTCCACACCGACCGCCATCGCGCCGAGGATGGTCGCGCCGGACCGGCTGACGCCCGGGACCATTGCCAGGCACTGCGCCAGCCCGATGAGGGCCGACTGTTTCAGACTGAGTTTGGCGACGCCGCCCCATTCCCTCGGCCGGACGATGCGTTCCAGCACCAGGATCGCGATCCCACCGATGATCAGCGCCCAGGCGACGATCTTCGCGCTTCCAAGCATCGCTTCGATTGCGTCGCCGAGCAGCAAAGCGAGAATGATGGCGGGCAGGCAGGCGACGATCAAATTGCGCACGAACGCATTTGCGTCGGGGGATCGGCGGAACAGTCCCAGCAGCACGTCCCTGAATGTGCGCCAGTAGAGCACGACGATGGCAAGGATCGCACCGGGCTGGATGGCGACGTTGAACGCCTCCCAATCGCTCGCTCGGAAACCCAGCAATTCCGTCGCCAGGATGAGATGGCCGGTCGACGAAACCGGCAGATATTCGGTTATCCCCTCGACGATCCCGAGGAGGATGACGAGGAGCAGGATCGGCATTGCTCAGCTGGTCGCGGTCGGATTGCTGCGGTGGCCTGCAAAGCGCCCGCCCTTGTGGAAGCGGTCGAGCCATTCGTGGCCGACGGCGCCCAGCGGGGTCGGCGCGATTCCGAACTCGGCAAGCCCGAGGGAGCCCGGGGCCGCGACATTGTCATGCTGGAGCATCAGCCATTGATCGCGGGTCAACGGCGAGCCGGGCAACCAGCCGAAGCGCGACAGCATCGCTGCCGCAAAGCCTGGCATTTCGATGATTCCAGGCGTTTGGCCGGTGATATCGAGGATTGCGCGGTGCAATTGCCGCATGCTCATGACCTGCGGCCCGCCGATCTCGAAGGTCTTGCCGCCATAGCTCTGCGGATCGAGCGCAGCCATGGCGATCGCCTGGGCGACGTCGCGGACATAGACCGGCTGGAATTTGCTGTCGGCCGCGATGATCGGAAGGAACGGCAACTGCGCCATGCCGGCAAACAGGTTAGTCAATTGGTCTTCAGGACCGAAGACGATCGATGGCCGGACAATCGACGCCTGCGGAAAGGCGGCGCGGACCGCGTCTTCGCCCTCGCCCTTGCTCCGGCCATAAGCAGATTCCGATGCAGCGTCCGCGCCGATCGCGGACACCTGGACGAACGCCGCCGCTCCTGCCTTAGTTGCGGCTTCGGCCAGCGCGTGCGCGCCTTTGACATGAAGCGCGGTGAACTTGCCTTTGAGGATGCCGCACAGGTTGATGATTGCGGTCGAGCCATCAACCGCGCGCTCGATGGTCGCGGCCTTGGTCAGATCGGCGCGGACGAAGCCCACCTGCCCGACCTGCCCGAGCGGCTGGATGCGATGGGCGCCACGCGGCTCGCGCGATGCGACGCGCACGCGAACGCCGCTCTTCAGCAGGTTTTCGCAGATATAGCGGCCGATGAAGCCGCCGCCGCCGAACACCGTCACCAGCTCTTGCCGTAGCTCGATCATGGCGCGGCACTAGCCCCTTGTCCGCAGCATTGACAAGGCGGCGCGATGCCCCTTAACGCCGCCGCCTGCCAACAAGACGAACCTGTGCCCAGGTGGCGGAATTGGTAGACGCACCAGCTTCAGGTGCTGGCGCTCGCAAGGGCGTGGAGGTTCGAGTCCTCTCCTGGGCACCATTTCCCTATTCGCCAATGTTCGCGATAGGTTGCAAAAACCCTAGAAATCCGCTAGTTTTCATGCTGCATTGACCGCTACCGGTTGCTGGCGTTCGCCGACAATCGTGAAAATTTGGGGGCCTTTTTGGGGGCCTTTTGAAAGCGGACCTTCGATGCGACGGCGGAAGGGCGCGACATGACATTGACTGATACGACGGTTCGGTTGGCGAAGGCGGCCGATAGCGACCGCAAACTGGCGGATGAGAAGGGGCTCTATCTGCTTGTCACCGCGACTGGGTCGAAACTGTGGCGGCTCAAATACCGGATCGACGGCAAGGAAAAGAAGCTGGCGCTGGGGGCGTATCCCGAAGTTGGTTTGAAGGAAGCCCGTACCAGGCGCGACGAGGCCCGCAAGAGCGCCGAAGGGGGAAGTGACCCGGCGGTTGCCAAGCGCGAAGCGCGGAACGCCAAGCGCACCGCGTCCGCCAACACGTTCGCGGCGATTGCCGACGAGTATATCGCCAAGCTGGAAGCCGAAGGGCGTGCGCTCGTTACTATCGACAAGACCCGCTGGCTGCTGTCCAAGCTATCCCCCGCGCTAGGCTCCCGTCCCATTACCGAAATTACACCCCATGAATTGCTGGCGGTGCTGCGGACTTCGGAGCGCGCCGGGCAGCGGGAAACGGCTCGGCGGCTACGCTCGTTCGCCAGCCGCGTGTTCCGCTATGCCGTCGCAACGGCCCGGGCGGCCACCGACCCGGCGCAACCGCTGCTGGGCGCACTCGTTTCGCCCGTTGCAAAGCATCACGCGGCGATCACCGATCCTGTCGCCTTCGGCGGTCTGTTGCGCGCTATTGAGGGCTACACTGGACAGCCGGTCACATGCCTAGCCTTGCGCTTCACTCCGCATGCTTTCCAGCGGCCCGGCGAAATCCGCCAAGCCGAATGGAGCGAAATCGACTTCGATAAGGCGATCTGGACGATTCCCGCCGCGCGTATGAAGCAGCGCCAGCCGCACCGTGTGCCGCTGTCGCAACAAGCGCTGGCCATCTTGCGCGGAGCGGAAGCCTTGAGCGGCGGCAGTCGTTTTGTGTTTCCGAAGCTTGGCTCGCCCCTCAAACCCATGTGCGAGAATGCGATCAACGGGGCGTTGCGGCGGCTGGGCTATGGCCCGGACGACATGACGGCGCACGGTTTTCGTTCCACCGCATCGTCGTTACTCAACGAAAGTGGCAAATGGAGCCCCGATGCCATCGAGCGCGCCTTGTCCCACGCCGACGGGAATCAGGTTCGTGCCGTCTATCACCGAGGCGCGCACTGGCCAGAGCGCGTCGAAATGGCGCAGTGGTGGAGCGACCACCTAGATACGTTGCGGGGTGGCGCTGATATTCTGCCCTTTGCTGCTCGAGCTTAGTAGACACTCTTACCCTTAGGGCGGGGCTTGCCGAAAGGCGTCTGTCGCGCGAAGCGTGTCAGGCAATGCCGACACAATGGATACCTGCGCCCCTTGCCGCCTCCCTTTTATCGGAACTCATGGGCGGCACCTCGCGAAGGTCCGATCTGCTGAACCGCGCGCGATCCGGCGTCCTTAAGTCCTTTGCAAAGACGCTGCATATCGAAGGCGACACTCGGGAAACCGTCACTCTAAAGCCGAACTTCTGGGACTGGGATCGTTATTCCTATTCCTCCGAGAGGTGGGAAACCGGGGACTTTTCCGTGAGTATCGACGGGCTTCAGCACGATGCCATTGGGGTCGCGTTTGATCTTGCTGGGCTTTTGGAGATGTTACCCCTTGACCGCCGACCTGAGTTTGCACGGCGGGTATCGGTGGCCGGGGACCCGGGATGGGTGACAGCCAAAGCTGCGCGCGCGTTCATGTATAACGAGCTTGGGGTACAGCCGGTGCAAGCTGGAGCGCTTCTGCTGGACCAATGCCGTCTTGGTTTTGTTGCCGCGCGCGCTGTGCTTCGACAACAATCAAAAAGCGAGAGCTGGATCGATTGGGACCTCGAAGAACGCGAATGGGACGTTCCCCTCTGGTTCTGGGAAAACTTCACAGCGCACGGTTCTTCGCAAGATTGGGAGCGGGGCGTGTTCAAGGGCAGTGGCAGTGGGCCCAACGGACGGTGCTGGATAACTCTGACTGGGCTCCATTTTTCTCACGCATCGCTCAAAATGATGAAGCCTCGCACGCCGGAACCGGAGGAGTCAGTTTCTCAAACGACCCTCCCCGGTGGACGACCGCCAGCCGCATTCTGGGACGACCTCTGGTGCGCTGTCTGGGGTAGAGTCTTCCGGGGTGAGCTTATCCCAGAGCGACAGGCCGACGTCGAGCGCGCAATGCTGGAGTGGGCCATGGCGAATGACAAAGAGCTATCGGAAAGCGCGGTGAAACCTCGCGCACGTAAGCTATTTGCAGAGTTCAACTCGGAGGGCGAAAACCCTAAGCACTAGAGTTTCTGCCCTTTAGCGACCCTTATTGGCGGCGGGAACGCTTCCGACCGCGATGATGCACTCCAGTGTTCGCTGGCACCCGCCAGCCGCACCGGAGCATCAAACAATGGAAAAGCTGGCATACTCGATCAACGAAACTGCCCGGGCTTTGAGCCTGGGGCGCACCTCGATTTACGCAATGATTGCCGACAAGCGGCTAGATGCGTTCAAGCTGGGCCGCCGCACGTTGATCCGCGCGGAATCTATCCATCGGCTGGTCGCGGGCGAGCGCTAAGGCCATGCCTGCAAAGCGGTTGGATTACCGGCGGATCAAGCGCAACCGTAGCTATAGCGTCGGTGACCTGGCGACGTGCTGCGGCGTTCACAAGAACACCGTGCGGCACTGGCAGCACGCGGGGTTGAAGGCTCTCGACGACCAGCGACCCCTGCTTTTTCATGGGTCGGCTATCCACGCCTTCCTGTCTGGCCGCAAAGCTCGCCGCAGGCGGCCCTGTCCGGCTGGCACACTATATTGCTTCCGGTGCCGGGTACCGCGTCCACCCGCACCGGGTCTGATCGAATTTCTGGCGATCAATGCCGTGTCCGGCAACATCCGGGCAACCTGTGCGACGTGCGGGACCACGATGCATCGCCGCGCGCGCAAGTCCGATTTGCCTTCGATCCTCCCCCGCCGGGCGATCCAATTCTTGGAAGGCCAGTCACGACTAAAGGGCTGCTCGCCGCCCTCCCTGAATGGTGACTTTGAAAGGTGAGAGACGACATGACCAAACCCAATGGCGCCAATGAGCGAATCAAACGCGAGTATTTCAGTTATCTGGAGCAGGCGCTGGGGCGCGACCCAGCCACCATTGACGGGGTGGCAAAGTCACTCGCGCGGTTTGAGGAATCGACCAAGGCGCGCGACTTCAAGCGATTTCACCGGGGCCAAGCGGTCGCATTTAAGGCGAAGCTGGCGGAGGCCGTCAGCTTCCGGACAGGTGAGCGTATCAGCAAGGCGACCCTGCTTTCGACCATGCGCGATCTGCGGGCGTTTTTCTTCTGGCTGGCGCACCTGCCCGGCTTCAAATCGCATATCGCCTATGCCGACGCCGACTATTTCAACCTGAGTGACAAAGACATCGCGGTGGCACGGGCGCGGCGGGAAAAGCGCGTGCCGACACTGGCGCAAGTGCATCATGTCTTAGCTGCGATGCCAGCCGACACGATTCTGGCGCGGCGGGACCGGGCACT
>JBDSZD010000081.1:0-8235 GCA_039925325.1 Sphingomicrobium sp. | reverse complement strand
GCGGCCTTGATATTGTCGACCATCCCTTGAACCTGCGTCTTGGACGAGGCGGGGAAATATTTGTCGACATAGGCCTTGCCGACCAGGTCCTGCAGGCCGTTGCCGACGGCGTTCAACGCCATCTGGTCGCGCGGCCGCTGCTTGGGGGTGCCCTGCAGCTCCGTGCCGAAGAATGCGAAGCGCGGGTCGCGGATCGACTTGGGAAGCACATTGCCGTTCTGGTTGATGAGGTGGAAGGCGAGCCAGTCCTTCCAGTTCTGGATCGGCTCCGACCCGACCAGCGCGGCCAGCTTCGGGATCGCGCCGGAATGATAGGCCTGGAACTTCTGCGCCTGCCCAAGCTGCGCAGCGCCGAGCAGCGCTCCCCAGTCGATCCCGGGCGCGTTCTTCTCGAGCTCGGCGCGGCTCCACACCGTCGCCCCCTTGGCGAAGTCTTCGCTCTCCTCGCGGGTCGCATGCGCCGTCGCAATCTTGGTCTCCAGATCCATGATCCGGCCGGCCGCGCCCTGCGGGTCCGGATAGCCCGCCGCCTGGAGCGCGGTGACCATGTAGGCCTTGTACTTGCCGCGAACGCCAGCATGCTCGCCCGCGATATAATATTCGCGCTCCGGTAGCCCGATGCCACCCTGCATCAGATAAGGAAGCGTTTCGCCCGGCGTGTTCAGCCCCTGGGTGACGAACACACCGAACAGATTTTCCGTCTGGTAATTGGTCGCATTGAGCGGGTCGGTGTCAGCGCGAAGCGAACTTCCGATCGCCGCACTCAGCGCACGCTTGTCGGCGATGCTGGCGATCCCATCGAGGTCTGCCTTGACGGGAGCCATCCCAGCTTTCTCGATCGCGTCGGTGTTGAGATAGGCTTTGTAGTAATTGGCGATCTTGCCTTCGGTGCTGTCGTTCGTATTCTTGCCCCTGAGGATCGTGTCGAACAGCTCCTTGGTCTGCCGCTCGCGTTCCTTGTCGGCGATGTTGAACGCCCCGAAGGAGGAGCGGTCTTCCGGAATCTGCGTGTTTTTCAGCCACGCGCCGTTGGCGTAATTGTAAAAATCGTCGCCCGGCTTCGCATTCTTGTCCATCGCGGCGAGGTTGATTCCGGCTTCACTGCCTTGAGCCTGCTCCTGCAGCTGCGCGTTACCGTCTTCGCCGCTGGTTCCGCAGGCGGACAGCGCAAGCGCCGAAGCGAATAGCAAGAGGGTGGATTTGTTCATCGATGGACTCCCCAAGATGTTCTTCGCCAGGGACTGCGTCTGGCTGTGCTTTGCAACGGCTGCATCAAGGGCTAGTCCCTCGGCCATGCATTTTCGACCAACGGACAGGGCGCAAGCATGAGCGCGCCCCGGATTGACACAAAAGTCGCAACGGACAGCGACGAATTCCGCGCCCGTGCCGGACACAACAAGGCGCTTGCCGAAAAGCTCCGTGCCGATGTCGCGAGGGCCGCGCGGGGCGGTTCCGAACAAAGCCGCGAACGCCACGTCGGCCGCGGCAAATTGCTTCCGCGAGAACGTGTCGAACGCCTGCTCGATCCGGGCTCGCCGTTCCTCGAGATCGGCCAGCTGGCGGCCTTCGATCTGTACGACGGGGAAGTTCCGGGCGCGGGCATCATTGCGGGCGTCGGGCGCGTGTCGGGGCGGCAGGTGATGATCGTCGCCAATGACGCGACGGTGAAGGGCGGCACCTATTTCCCGATGACGGTGAAGAAGCATTTGCGCGCGCAGGAAATTGCCGAGCAGAACCATCTGCCCTGCGTCTATCTGGTCGACAGCGGCGGCGCGAACCTTCCGCATCAGGCCGAGGTCTTCCCCGACCGCGACCATTTCGGGCGGATTTTCTACAATCAGGCGAACATGAGCGCGCAGGGCATTGCCCAGATCGCCTGTGTGATGGGCAGCTGCACCGCTGGCGGCGCCTACGTCCCGGCGATGAGCGACGAGAGCGTGATCGTGCGTGGGCAGGGCACGATTTTCCTCGCCGGCCCGCCGCTGGTGAAAGCGGCGACGGGCGAGGAGATCAGCGCCGAGGACTTGGGGGGAGGCGACCTCCACGCGCGCAAGTCCGGCGTGGTCGATCATCTTGCCGAAAATGACGAGCATGCGCTGACGATCGTGCGCGATATTGTTTCTCACTTGGGTTCCCCGGCGCAGGCCGGGGCCCAGGGCGCTGCGGATGCAGCGCTTGCGCGCTCCTGGACCCCGGCCTCCGCCGGGGCACGCCCACCCCTTCACGACGCCGAAGACCTCTACGGCCTCATCCCCGAAGACGTCCGCGCGCCCTATGACGTGCGCGAGATCATCGCCCGTATCGTCGACGGGTCCGAGATGCACGAATTCAAGCCGCTCTACGGCGCCACGCTCGTCTGCGGGTTCGCGCACATCTGGGGAATGCCGGTGGCGATCCTCGCCAACAACGGCGTGTTGTTCAGCGAATGCGCATTGAAGGGCGCACACTTCATCCAGCTCGCCTGCCAGCGCGGCATCCCCTTGCTGTTCCTGCAGAACATTTCCGGCTTCATGGTCGGCGGCAAATATGAAGCGGAAGGCATCGCCAAGCATGGCGCAAAGCTGGTCACCGCTGTGGCGACCGCGCAGGTGCCCAAAGTGACGGTGCTGATCGGCGGCAGCTTCGGCGCGGGCAATTACGGCATGGCCGGACGCGCTTACTCGCCGCGCTTCCTGTTCAGCTGGCCCAACAGCCGCATCAGCGTGATGGGCGGCGAGCAAGCGGCATCGGTGCTGGCGACCGTTCACCGCGACGCTGACACGTGGACGCCCGAGGAAGCCGAAGCCTTCAAGCGACCGATCCGCGACGATTATGAAGCGCAGGGCAACCCCTGGCACGCGACCGCTCGGCTGTGGGACGACGGCATCATCGACCCGGTGCAAACGCGGGATGTGCTGGGGCTGGCGTTCGCGGCCTGCCTGAATGCGCCGATCCCGGAACGGCCGCAGTTCGGCGTGTTCAGGATGTGACCGGATGACCGGCACCACGCTCTACGATCCTCCCCGGAACGGGGAGGGGGACCGCTCGGCACAGCCGAGGGGTGGAGGGGGCCCACGCATCCTCCAGGCACCGATCAAGCAGGTGAAGCGCGCGCGACAGCTGCGGAAGACGATGAGTCTTCCGGAGGTTTTGCTCTGGCAGGAACTCCGCAAGCGACCCGGCGAGCTGAAGTTCAGGAAACAGTTCCCGATCGGCGAAATGACGGTGGACTTCGCTTGCCTTGAGCGGCGGCTGATTATCGAAATCGACGGGGAAGGGCACAGCTACGGCGATCAGCTGCAGCGCGATGCTGCTCGCGATGCGGTGCTGATACGCCAAGGTTACCGGGTTATGCGCATTACCGCGCGCGATGTGCTCGGGGATATGGACGCTGTGATCCGCTGGATAGTTGTCACCTGTGGAGAGACGGGCCCCCTCCACCAGCCTTCGGCTGGTCCCCCTCCCCGTTCCGGGGAGGATTTATGACCCACGCCGACATCGCTGCGCTGTTCGACCTGCCGTTCACCGAGCTCGTCTTCCGCGCGGCGGAGGTGCATCGCGCGCACCATGCCGCCGGCGAAGTGCAACTCTGCACCTTGCTGTCGATCAAGACCGGCGGTTGTCCGGAGGATTGCGGTTATTGCTCGCAGTCCGCTTTCGCTGACTCGGGGCTCAAGGCCGAGAAATTGATGGACGTCGAGGCGGTGCTCGCCGCGGCCGCCGAGGCCAAGGCGGCGGGGTCGCAGCGGTTCTGCATGGGCGCGGCGTGGCGCTCACCCAAGGACCGCGACATGGACGCGGTGTGCGGCATGGTCGCGGGGGTGAAGGAACTCGGCCTCGAAACCTGCATGACGCTCGGCATGTTGAGCGGCGACCAGGCGCGGGCGCTGAAGGACGCCGGCCTCGATTATTACAACCACAATATCGACACCTCGCCCGAACATTATGGCGCGGTCATCACCACCCGCACCTTCGCCGACCGCCTCGACACGCTGGAACAGGTGCGCGAGGCGGGGATCGCCGTCTGCTGCGGCGGCATCGTCGGCATGGGCGAAAGCCGCGAGGACCGCGTCGGCTTCATCCACGCGCTCGCCACCCTCCCGCGCCATCCCGAAAGCGTGCCGATCAACGCGCTGGTGCCGGTCAAGGGCACGGTGCTCGGCGACATGTTCGCCGGTGAGCGACTGATCGACGACATCGAGTTCGTCCGAACCGTCGCCGTCGCGCGCATCACCATGCCGCGATCGATGGTCCGCCTGTCCGCCGGTCGCGAAAGCATGAGCGAGGCGACCCAGGCGCTCTGCTTCCTCGCCGGAGCGAACAGCATCTTCACCGGCGACAAATTGCTGACCACCGGCAATGCGGGCGACGATGCGGATGCGGCTTTGTTCGCGAAGCTGGGGCTCAAGCCGATGCAGGCGGAAGAGCCGATGCGCGCTCACGAGTTTCCCGGCGAAGATGATCAAAACGCACCGTCACCAAACGGTGCTGGTTTTGATCATGACCCAGGCCGTTGCGAAGCAGCGGTTCCCGCTGCCCTGGGCCCCGGCCTTCGCCGGGGAACCAGCCACGCATGATCGCTTCCCTCCTTATCGCCAATCGCGGGGAGATTGCGTGCCGGGTGATCCGCACCGCGCGCAAGCTCGGTATCCGGACGATTGCGGTTTATTCCGATGCGGACGCGAAGGCACTGCACGCGCGTCAGGCGGATGAGGCGGTGCATATCGGGGCGAGCCCGGCGCGGGAATCGTATCTGCGCGGGGACAAGATCATTGCGGCGGCCAAGGCGACGGGCGCGGAGGCGATTCACCCCGGCTACGGCTTCCTCAGCGAGAATGCGGACTTCGCGCAGGACGTGATCGACGCCGGACTGATCTGGGTCGGGCCGAAGCCGGACTCGATCCGCGCCATGGGGTTGAAGGATGCCGCCAAGACCCTGATGGCGGCGGCGGGGGTGCCGGTGACGCCGGGCTATATCGGCGACGACCAGTCGCCCGAGCGGCTGAAGACCGAGGCCGACGCGATCGGCTATCCGGTGCTGATCAAGGCGGTTGCGGGCGGCGGCGGCAAGGGGATGCGGAAGGTCGAACGCCTCGAAGATTTCGACGATGCGTTGGAAAGCTGCAAGCGCGAGGCGGCGAGCAGCTTTGGCAATGACATCGTGCTGCTGGAAAGATGGATCGAAAGCCCGCGCCATATCGAGGTCCAGGTGTTCGGCGACAGCCACGGCAATGTCGTCCATCTGTTCGAGCGCGACTGCTCGCTCCAGCGCCGCCACCAGAAAGTGATCGAGGAAGCACCCGCGCCGGGCATGGACGAGGCCACGCGCGAGGCGGTCTGCTCGGCGGCTGTCCGCGCCGCAAAGGCCGTGAACTACGAAAATGCCGGCACGATCGAATTCATCGCCGACACGTCTGATAAGAAAGATGGGGGCTCAGGCCTCCGCGCCGACCGCATCTGGTTCATGGAAATGAACACCCGCCTGCAAGTTGAACATCCGGTGACGGAGGAGATTACTGGGCAGGACTTGGTCGAGTGGCAGCTGCGGGTGGCGAGTGGGGAGGCGCTTCCGAGACGGCAGGACGAACTCAGCATCAATGGCCACGCGATTGAGGCACGGCTTTATGCTGAGGACCCGGCCCGGGGGTTCTTACCCAGCATCGGTGAGATTGATCATCTAGGACTCGGCTACGGCCAAGGTTGGACGATTTTTGCACCCGAATCGTCCATTGCGAAATTCCCACGGCAAAGCGTTCATGCAGGAGTGGAGCAGGGCGATGGCGTTTCCCAGTTCTACGATCCGATGATCGCTAAGCTGGTCGCTCACGCGCGATCTCGCACGGATGCCATTGAGGCGCTTGCGCGCTCATGCGACACTGTCAGCACTTGGCCTGTTCGCAACAACGCCGGTTTCTTGGTCGCCCTCTTGCGTCGCCCCGAGTTTCTAAATGGTCGAGCGACGACCAGTTATATTGATCAGGAACTCGAACACCTGCTCGAAACTGCGACCTTGAATGCTGCGCTGCTCCCAGTCGCGGCCGCTCAGCTCTTTGCGATTGGGGGAGGGGCGTTGAGCGCAATCGACGGAGAAGATTTTCCTTCGCTGGCGGGCGGGATCTGGACGCACCTGCTTGGCTTCCGGGCCAATCGGGAGCCTGCAACCGAGATGCTGCTGCTTGTCGACGGCGCGCCTCGTAAAGCCGAAATCGGAACGCAAACCCGAGGTAATGTGGTTGGTGGGTCCCGCATGTTCGGTGTGAACGGCGGCATCGTAATCGTCGATGCAGGCTGGCCGCACCTTTTCCAGCTCGCTCGCTTTGATGGACAATCGGCCAGTATCGGTAATGGATCCATCCCTGCACCGATGCCCGGAAAGGTCACAGCCGTGGAGGTCGCGCCCGGCGACACCGTCACCAAAGGCCAACGCCTGCTCACGCTCGAAGCGATGAAGATGGAGCATGCGTTGACCGCGCCGTTCGACGGCACGGTCGCCGAGCTCAACGTCGAGCCCGGACAGCAAGTGCAAGTCGATGCGGTGCTGGTGCGGATCGAGCCGGCGGGCTAGCGAGCGGGCAGGGGGCAAGCATGGCATTCAAGCGCCGCAATCGGGCACTGGCAGCGGACCAGCCGCATCATCCGCCGCACACACCGGCGCATCCGCTCGAGCGGCTGATCTTCTTTTCCGACGCGGTGTTCGCGATTGCGATCACGCTGCTGATCATCGAAATTCACGCGCCGCATTTGCCGCGCAGCTCCAGCATCCACGATCAAGTCCAGGCGCTCGCCAACCTGATCCCGCACTTCATCGGCTTTTTCATCAGCTTCTGGGTGATCGGCGCCTTCTGGATGGGACACCACCGCGCGTTCAGCTTTGCGCGCCACTGGTCGCCGAAGCTGATGTTTCCGAACATGGCGCTGCTCTGCGCGGTCGCGTTCATCCCCTTTTCGACGTCCTACATGAACTCCAACATGTGGCAGCTGGTGCCGACGGCTTTCTATTGCGCGATGCTGATGATCACCGGGCTTTTGAACATCCGTCTGGTTCATCTCGCGACGGCTGCTCCTGTCGTCGATGAGACGGCCGACCCGCTGTTCATCGCGCGCATCCGGGCCCGCGGCTGGGGCGTGACCAGCGGCGCGGCACTTGCGCTGATCGTTGCGTTTATCGATCCGGTGTGGAGCCAGCCGTCCCTCATCACCATCCCGCTGTTCCTGCGGATCGCGCTGCGCCTTGCCGAACGGCGGCACTCAGGGAGCCAAAGAACTGTAGCGCCGTTTAGCGGAAACATTCAAGGAACCTGATCATGCGCTTTTCCGCAATTTTGATGTCGAGCCTCGCGCTGACCGCCTGCACCACCTTCGGCAATGAAGGGCCTCCCGCCGCGCCGCTGACCAATAGCGACGGCGTCCAGATCGGCACCGTCCGCGCGTGGAACGCGCCAATGGGCGTTTCGGTCGAGGTGCTTGCCGCGGGCCTGTCGCCGGGACCGCACGGGGTCCATGTCCATGCCACTGGCCGTTGCGACCGGCCGTTCTTCACCACCGCCGGGGGCCACTGGAACCCGACCAACCGCAAGCATGGCCACGCCAATCCGGCTGGGTCGCATGTCGGCGATGGCGGGAACCTAATCGTCGGACCCGACCGCCGCGGTCGCGCGCTGCTGATGCTCGCCGGAGCGAATCTCGCCGCGCTCCGCGATCGCGACGGTGCCGCGCTGCTGGTCCACGCCAAGGCGGATGACGAGCGCACCGATCCCAGCGGCAACAGCGGCGAGCGGATCGCCTGCGCCATCATTGCTAGGTGACAGACCGCTCCACAACGGAGGTTGCGGCAAGGATCGCTTAGTGGCGCGCAATCTAGTAATGTGAAGCACGTCAGTGTGCCGAATCGACGGGCGGTTGCGGTGCGCCGTGGCCGCCCGTTTACCATGTTGGAACCTCGACCTTTGTGCGCCGTTCAATCCACATGGGTGAACCACAAAGCCAGTCGGAGGACCGCGAGCGCAGCCGGACGGCGATGCAGCGGGCTTATGACGCCGAATATTTCGCGCGCTCCAACGGCCTGACCAGCAGCCAGGCGCGGCTGATGCTCGGACGCATTCGCAGGCAGCGAGAATCTCCCCAGCCCACCGCTGAAATCACTGAAGCTTCGGCCTTCCACTTTTGATTTTGCAGCAAAATCGCCTATGGGCGTGCTCAGCGGTTCGAAGGTTCGGGCCATTTAGGAGCCTTCTATGTCGTATCGCTTGACGCTGG
>JBDSZD010000080.1:0-10237 GCA_039925325.1 Sphingomicrobium sp. | reverse complement strand
GCACCGACACGCTGTGGCACAAGTGCGGCAAGTGCGGGACGATGGTCTTCCTCAAGGAATGGGAAGAAAATCTGAAGGTGTGCCCGCGCTGCGACCATCATGATCGCATCCGCGCCCGCGACCGCTTCGGGATGCTGTTCGACGGAGGCAAATACAAATTGCTCGCATCGCCGGAAGTGCGTGAGGATCCGCTGCGGTTCAAGGACACCAAGCGCTACACCGAGCGACTGAAGGCCGCCCGCTCCAAGACCGATGAGCGCGACGCACTGCTGAATGCCGAGGGGCAAATCGACGGGCAGCAAGCAGTCGTCGGAGTTCAGGATTTTGCCTTCATGGGCGGATCGATGGGGATCGCCGTTGGGGGCGCGATCCTCGCAGGGATTCGCGCCGCGATCGGCAACCGCTGCCCGTACATCTTATTCACCGCGGCCGGTGGCGCCCGCATGCAGGAAGGCATTTTGTCACTGATGCAAATGCCACGAACGACCGTCGCGCTTGCCGAATTGCGCGAGGCCGGCCTGCCCTACATCGTCGTCCTGACCGACCCGACGACCGGCGGAGTCACCGCATCCTATGCGATGCTCGGCGACGTCCAGCTCGCCGAGCCGGGGGCGCTGATCGGATTCGCCGGGCAACGCGTGATTGAACAGACGATCCGCGAAAAGCTCCCCGACGGCTTCCAGCGCGCCGAATATCTGCTCGATCACGGGATGGTCGACATGGTCATCCCACGCGGCCAATTGCGCGAGCGCCTATCCCAGCTGATCGGCTATCTCGCGCCGGAGAAGGAAGCGGCGTGACAACAAATTCCTCCCCCATTGGGGGAGGGGGACCGCGCGCAGAGCGCGTGGTGGTGGGGGCCCGTGACGAGGCGCTCTGCCCCCTCCGTCAGCGCTTCGCGCTGCCACCTCCCCCCAAGGGGGAGGAATAAATGCCGGACTTCGCCCGCTCGACCCATCCCGCTGTCCAATCCCAGCTCGATCGCCTCGCCAAACTCTCGCCCGTAGGCGACCGGCTCGGGCTCGATCGGATCGCACAGATTCTCGACCGCCTTGGGCGCCCGCACGACGCGATCCCCACCGTCTTCCATGTCGCCGGCACCAACGGCAAAGGCTCGACCTGCGCCTTCCTCCGCGCCGCGCTCGAAGCTTCGGGCAAAAGCGTCCACATGTTCACCAGCCCGCATCTGGTCCGCTTCAACGAACGCATTCGCGTCGCCGGCCAGCTAATCGAGGACGACGCGCTCGCCGGCCTGCTCGCCGAAGTCCTCGCGGTTAGCGAAGACGTCCAACCCAGCTTCTTCGAAGTTGCTACCGCGACGGCGATCCTTGCCTTCGCCCGAACGCCCGCGGACGCGTGCATAATAGAAGTCGGCCTGGGCGGCAGGCTCGACGCTACCAATGTCATCGAACGGCCTTCGGTGTGCGGCATCGCGAGCCTCGGGTTCGATCATCAGCAATTCCTAGGGGATCGCTTGCCCGACATTGCGGGCGAAAAAGCAGGTATCGCCAAGCGCGGGGTTCCGCTCCTGACGCAGCTCTATTCCGCGCCGGTCGCCGGTCGAATTGGCGAAATTGCCGCTGCGGTCGGCGCTCGCTGGCTGCCGCGCGGTGGGCAATGGGACGTCATCGCCGAGCGCAAGAGACTGCGATATCGCGATGGCGCCGGCGAATTCGACCTGCCCCTGCCCCGCCTCCCCGGCCGGTTCCAGACGCTCAACGCCGGCCTCGCCATCGCCATGCTGCGGCATCAGACGGCGATCCCCGTCGGACTCAGCTGCTTCGGCGCGGCGATGGGCATGACGGACTGGCCAGCCCGGCTGCAGCGCCTAAACCCCGGCCCGTTCGCGGGCGAGCGGGAGATCTGGATCGACGGCGCCCACAATGCCTCGGCCGCGCAGCCTGTTGCGAGCTGGGCGAAGCGCCTGTTCAGTGGACGCCCGCTGCACCTCATCTTCGGCAGCCTTCAAAGCAAGGATTCCAGGTCCGTGCTTGAATCGTTCAAGCAAGTCGCAGCCCACGTCCACACCGTCCCGATCGACGATCACGAATGCCGCAGTCCGCAAGACCTGGTCGCCGTTGCTGCGGCTTTGGGGATGCAGGCCACGGCACATGCAACGCTAGACGAGGCCGTCGCTGCGGTGCCGGCCGAAGCGCTAATCCTGATCTTCGGCTCACTCTACCTCGCCGGCGAAGCGCTCGCGGCTAACGATCAGGTGCCGGACTGAACCGTCCGCATCGCGTGCAATTCCTTCAACGCCCATTCGTACATGGCTCCATCCGTAGAGCGCGCGATACGGTCGAGCCGCTTGTAGCGATGCTCAACCTCCTCGAGGACCGACCGCGCTTCGTCGTTGCGGTCGACCTTCAATAACAATGCTGCATAGCGGCAACGCGCCTCGTCGCCCGGCAATCGCCGGCTGACGTCAGAATAGAGTGCCAGCGCGTCATCGCGACGTCCGAGGTCCTCAAATATGCGCGCGCGCAGCAGGCCCGTTCTGTCCTGATCCGACTGATTCTTCACCTTCGGCAGGCTTTCGAGCATCGCCAGCGCGTCGCCGGGCTTGTCATTGATGAACAGGCAGCGGGCGAGCTTTTCGCCAGTACGAAAATCAGGACGTAGCCCGGCACCCACGCGATAGAGCGGCAGTGCTTCCTGATGTCGGCCAAGGGCCGTGAGCGCTTCAGCAAGCCGCAATCGGTTGGCCATCGTTTCGGCGATTTCGAGTGCCTCCCGGGCCGCCCTGAGCTCCCGTTCTGGATCGAGCTTCTCGACCATTTTCTGCTTGGCGGTACGAACGTGGCGGTTGCCCTGCAGCCCCGGAAGGACCTCAATGATGAAATAGGCGATGGCGCTCGCGACTGGCAAAAAGACCAATGCCATGATCCAGATGCTGTTGCGCCGGTTCCGGATTACGTCGACCACGAAATAGACCTGAAGCGCGATGATCAGAATTCCGAAAATCATCGAGCGGCGATCCCCTCTTCCGGATGTTCGGCCCGGGCGTCCCCATCGCCGGCAACACCCGCCGATCCGATCGATTGATCGATCAGCCCCATGCGCATCATCCACCAGAACAGGACAATGCCCGGCACGGCCGCGGCGGTGGTGAGCCAGTAGAAATTCACGTAGCCCACCGATTCCACCATCGCGCCCGCAGTTGTGCCGGTCAGAACCCGTCCGACCACGCTCGCCGCGGCTGAGATCAACGCATATTGGGACGCCGTGAAGCGAAGGTCGGTGAGCGCGGAGAAGTAGGCCACGACCACCACGCCGCCGATGCCGCTGGCAAAATTTTCAAACCCGATCGCACCGGCCAGACCGAGGTTGGTGTGCCCGGCGGCGGCGAGCAATGCGAAAGTCCCATTGGACACGCCCATCAGAATCAGGCTGATCAGCATCGACCGCTTCATTCCGATCTGGGCGTAGAGCCAACCGCCGACGAAAATTCCGATGAGATAGGCCCAGAAGCCGACGCCCACGTCCCACATGGCAATTTCGTCATTGGTAAACTTGAGGTCGTCGAGCAGGAGGCGCAGGACCAACTGGCCCAAAGTATCGCCGATCTTGTGGAGCAGGATGAACAGCAGCACGAGCATCGCGCCCTTGCGCATGAAGAATTCGGCGAACGGCTGCCAGATCGAAGCGACTGCCTGGCCGAGGCCCGTCTTCCCCGAAGGTTCGCGCCGACGTTCAGGCTCGCCCATGAAGTACCCGGTCAGCATGGCCGGAAGCGCGAACGCCGCGCAGGCAAGATAGGCGACTTCCCAACCGACCCGCGCAGCCAGCACCAGCGCAAGCGATGCCGCCGCCACCGATCCGATGCGCCAGCCATATTGCGACATTCCGGATCCGACGCCGAGCTGACGCGGTTCGAGGATTTCGATGCGGTATCCGTCGATGACGATGTCGAAGGTCGCGCCGGCAGCGCCGACCAGGATTGCGGCGATCGCGGTCTGGTAAATGTTTGCCGAAGGGTCCTGAAAAGCCAGATTGGCAACGGCCGCCATCACCAGAATGCCGGAAAAGATCAGCCAGGACACCCGCTGCCCGAGCCTTCCGAGCAGCGGCAGACGCACGCCATCGACAACCCAGGCCCACAGGAACTTCAAATTGTAAACCAGGAACGCGAGTGCGAAGGCGGTCACCGTGGACTTGGTGATATTGTCCTGGGCAAGCCGTGTCGTCAGCGTCGCGCCGATCATCGCATAAGGGAAGCCCGATGACACGCCGAGGAAGAAGGCGGCAATCGGTGCAGCTTCGGTATAGGGCCTGACGCCTTCGGGAAGTGAAGCGCGCCAGCCGCTGACCTGTTCGCCCGTCGCCGATTGATTGACCATATGGCGGCCCTTCCACTTGCCTGAATATGTCATGCTTAGCAGCGGATCGGCGCGTTGGAAGAGGCCGCGCTCAGTCGGTGGTGCGGTCGAACAGTTCAAGCCCCTTGGGCGGCTTGGCCTTGTCGCCCGACAGGAAGCGGTCGACCGCCTCGATGGCGGCCTTCAGCTGGCGCTCCGAATAGGGTTTCATCAGGCAACCGACGGCCACACTTGGCGCTTCGGGATTGGGCTGGCCGGTGGCGAACAAAGTGGGAATGCCTTTTGACTTGGCGGCGCGAGCAAGATCGATCCCCGTTCCCTCGGTCCGAAGCTGGACGTCGCTGAGGATCAGATCGACCTGCTCGCGGTCGAGAAATGCGATCGCTTCGTCGAAGCTGTCGATCGTTCCAACGACCTGATATCCGGCGTCAGTCAGCGTGGTTTCATTGTCGAACGCCGTCAGCGGCTCATCCTCGACGATGAGGATGCGCTTGACCTTCCGCTTGTGCTTCCCGAACAGCATTGATCCCCCAAAGGAATCCAAAACATTGCCTCCGCAACGAACGAAACCTGAACAGGTGCCGAGCCTCAATCGCAGTAAGCGCCGTGCAGCGGCGCGCGTACAACAGGCGCACGAAACAGGACCACAGCGGATCGCGAAATTGCTCGCCCGCGCCGGCGTCGCATCGCGCCGCGAAATCGAGCGGATGATCGCCGAGGGGCGCATCGCCATCGACGGCGAAACTTTGAAAACCCCCGCGACGCTTCTCGAAACCCTCTCGGGCGTGACCGTCGACGGCAAGCCCGTGCGTGCGCCCCAAGCGACGCAGCTGTTCCGCTTCTACAAACCGCCATCCTGCCTGACGGCGGCCAACGACCCGAAGGGCCGCCCGACGATTTACGACCGGCTTCCTTCCTGGCTGCCGAGAGTGATACCGGTCGGGCGGCTCGACTTCATGACCGAGGGACTGCTGCTGCTCACCAATGACGGCGAGCTGAAACGCGCGCTCGAGCTTCCCAAAACAGGGGTCGTCCGCACCTATCGCGCGCGCGCATTCGGCGATGTCACGCAGGCGCAGCTCGAGGACCTTTCCGAGGGGGTGACGATCGAGGGCATGCGCTATGGATCGATCAACGCCAATCTCGAACGGCGGACGGGCAGCAATTGCTGGATCGAACTCAGTCTCGCGGAAGGCAAGAATCGCGAAGTTCGCCGGGTTCTCGCTTATCTCGGAATGCAGGTGTCGCGCCTTATTCGCACGGCTTACGGCCCGTTCGACATCGTCGGAATGCAGCCCGGGGACGTCGATGAGATCGACCGCAACGCGCTCGAACAATTCCGCAAGGAGCTGAAGTGACCGATGTCCTCCCCCTTGGGGGGAGGTGGCAGCGCAAAGCGCTGGCGGTGGGGGCCCGTCCACACGTCACTCCCCCTCCGGCGCTTCGCGCCACCTCCCCCTCAGGGGGAGGATGCTTTTGAGGATCATTGCCGGACAGTGGCGCGGGCGGCCGCTGGTCGCTCCGCCGGGAATCGACACGCGACCGACCGCAGACCGGGTGCGCGAGGCGCTGTTTTCGATGTTGTCCAGTCGCCTTGGCACCTTCGAAGGCTTGCGCGTCGCCGATTTGTTCGCCGGAAGCGGTGCGCTGGGGCTGGAAGCGCTATCGCGGGGCGCGGCATCGGTGACATTCGTTGAGCGCGATGCAAAGGCGCTTGCCGCCATACGCACAAATGCCGCCGCCTTCGGCGCGATATCCGCGGTGCAATTTCTGGGCGGTTCTGCTCTTGCGCTCCCGCGATCCCAGCCCTTCGATCTCATCCTCGCGGATCCGCCTTACGGCGCGGGCTCCGGCAACCCGGTGGTCGAAGCCGTGGCAAAAGCCGAATGGCTAGCCCCTGGCGGTTGGCTATCCGTGGAGACAGCGCGCGGCAATCGGGTATCGCCCGGAGAGCTCGAGATCGACGTGGAACGCGACATCGGCAGCGCGCGCATCACCCTTATGCGTCGGCCTTAGCGCCTTTCGCAGCCTTGCGAATTTCGTCGACTTCGGTCGCGAGCCGGCGGCCGATCGCCGCTGCAGCGGCCTTCCCGGCTTCCTTGACGGCCTTTCCGGCGCGCTTTTTGTCGCCGCCTGCGCCGCGGCTGTTGAAGCCATATTCGGCGAGCGCCGCAAGTGCCGCCGTCGCGGCAACCGCCAGCAGGTCCGCGACAATCGGGCTTTGCAGCAGCTTGACGAACATGTCGGCCGCACCGTTGCCATCCTCCTGACCACTGTCCGAACGCGCGCGATTCGCGACGCCCTTGCGCGGTGCGGACTTGGTGCCGCTTTTTGTCTTGCTGGTTTTGCCGGATGCTTTCCTTGAGCCGGCGCTCGACCCCTTGGTTATGTTCTTCGCCATTCCACTCTCCTGATCTCGGCTCGAAGAGGTTAACTCACGCAAGCCAGTCCGTATCCCGACCCGAGCGACCCCCGCGCGGTAAACGGCGCGCGCTCTACCGCCTTGCCCTCCACGGTTGGTCGTTAACCGAATCGCTCCCGTTAAATCTGAACTCCTCGTTGTTTGGCGTTCATGCAACTGTGTCCATCACGACCGCGTTACGAAGGCAAAACAATTAAAAGGAGACCGCAGATGCGGAAATTCATGCTGGCCATCGCGGCTACTTCCATCGCCATTCCAATGGCCCTCCCTGCGCCTGCGCTGGCGCACGGCTATCAAGGCCGTACCTGGGAGGATTCCCAGGGCCGCATGCGCTGCAAGCGCCCAAATGGAACCACCGGTTTGATCGTCGGTGCAGCCGGCGGCGCGCTGGTTGGTCGAGCGATCGATACCCGCGGCGAGCGGGCGACGGGCACCATCATCGGCGCTGCCGCCGGGGCGCTAATGGGTCGCCGGGTCGAACGCAGCCGGGTTCGCTGCCGCTAAATCGTTGAGGAGCTTCAGACCGGCGCCTACTCCCCTCGGAGGCGCCGGTCTTTTTCAATGACCGCGCGACTGTGTTGACACAGTAATACAGCTAGTCTAGCCTTCCCGCATTCAACGGGAGGATTTTATGTATAGCCAGACCGAGCTCGACGAGGCGGTAACCGCGGGTGCAATCAGCGCCGACGCGGCCAACGCTCTGCGCAACTATGTGGAGCGCGAACGCTCGACCTCCGTGCCCGATGAAGAACAATTTCGGCTCATTACGGGCTTCAATGACATTTTCGTGTCGATCGCCGCCGCCATCCTGCTGTTCGCCATGGGGTGGATAGGGCAGCAGATTGGCCAGTCGACGGGATTGGTGATCGACAGCGATGGGCCTTCCCCGGTCGGTCCTGCGCTCATCGCCGCGACCGCATGGGGGCTGGCGCTGTTTTTCACCGCAAAGCGGCGCATGGCGTTGCCGTCGATCCTGCTGCTTCTGGCCTTCGTATTCGGGGTCCTCGCGGCTTCCGGCTTCAGCTTGGTGCTTGCCGTCGGTCCCGATCGCTTCGACAATAATGTCGCGCTCGGCGGGACCATGGCTGCGCTCGCCGCAGCCATCGCAACCGGAGCCGCATGGCTCCACTGGCGCAAATTCCGCGTTCCGATCACGGTTGCGGCGGGTGCGGCTGCCGTAGCCGGCATCGCCGTTGCACTGCTCGTCGCGGGGCTCGGCGACCGGGTCGAGGACATGAAGAACATCATCCTTGGGTTCGTGCTCGCCACCGGTATCGGCGTGTTCCTGTTCGCGATGTGGTGGGACGGGTCCGATCGTGGGCGGGTAACCCGCCGGGCGGATGTCGCCTTCTGGCTCCATCTGCTTGCTGCGCCGATGATGGTTCACCCGATATTCTCATTGCTCGGCCTGAACGACGGCAATGCGACGATCGGCGAAGGCTTTATCGTGATCCTGCTCTACGTCGTGCTCGGCCTGACAGCGCTCGCCATCGATCGCCGTGCTTTGCTCGTGTCGGCCCTCGCTTATGTGCTGTTCGCGCTGCAATCGATGTTCCGGGAATTCGGCGCGGTCGAGTTGAATGTTGCGCTGACCGCATTGGTGATCGGTTCGGCGCTCCTGCTGCTGTCGGCCTTCTGGCACCAGGCGCGCTCGGCGATCGTCCGGCCGCTGCCGGAAAGCCTGCGCAATCGTCTTCCGATCGTAAACCGGTCAGGACTTACTGCTCAACCAGCCGCATGAGGCGGCGTTCGAGCGGGGCCAGGACCGCATTGAGGTCATGGCCCCGCTTGAGCACCAGCCCATGTTCGCTGACCAGGCAAAACGCCCCCTGCTTCAATCGAAGCGCGGGGCGTTTTTCTATGCGCGCTTCGGGCCGCTCCGAACTGCGGCGGAAGGCGGCGAAGATCGCGACCTCCGGGTCGATCCGCAGCGCATAGTCGCGCCAATGCCCGGCCGAAACCATGCGCCCGTACAGGTCGAGGATCCGGGTCCATTCCTTGCGGTCGAAGCTTGCAGTCGGCTTGCGGTCCCGGACGTTCGGGAACGGGGTAATGACGCTCAAGCGCTTTTCACCTTGGGCGCGGGCCGAATCGCCGCCTTGAGCTGCTGGACTTCCTTGCGCAGTTCCTCGACGTCGCGCTCCAGCTCAACCACGCGCACTTTCGCGGGGTCGCAATCCTCGCCGCAAGGGGTGCCGTAGGGGATGAATCCCGCACTGTAGTGAACGCTGTCAACGGGGACCGCGCGTGCCGGAATGCCGACCACGGTCGAGCCGGCCGCGACATCGCGCGTGACGACGCTGTTGGCGCCGATCTTGGCGCCTTCTCCGACCTCGATCGGTCCAAGTACCTGGGCACCCGACCCGACCACGACCCCCGAACGAAGCGTCGGATGGCGCTTGCCACCGACCCCTGTGGTTGGGTTGGTGCCGCCGAGCGTCACGCATTGATAGATGGTGACGTCGTCGCCGATTTCGGCGGTCTCGCCGATCACGGTGAAGCCATGATCGATGAAGAAATTGCGTCCAATCCTGGCTCCGGGATGGATGTCGATTGCGGTCAGGAAGCGCGAGAAATGGTTGACCATCCGCGCGAGAAAATAGAGCTTACCGCCGTACAGCCAATGCGCAACGCGGTGCATTCCAAGCGCCCAGACGCCCGGATAAAAGAACACGTCCCATCGCGAATGCGCGGCCGGATCGCGGGACTTCACGGAATCCAGATAGGAAATTAGGCCCGAGCTCAAGCTGCGATCCCCTTAGCAGTTCGTCGTCAATCTAAGTGCACACATGGCGAATTGCCAGCGCCCGCCCGCGGAAGCACTTCGATTGCCTGGCGATTACCGTCGCGCATAATCTGGCGTCAATCGTTCAATTAGCTTAAATGCCATTCATTGATAGGAATTATCGATTAGAACGACTGTTCATCAACCGACCATCCGGCAACTCCAATATCTGGTTGCATTGCGCCAGCATGGTCACTTCGGGCGCGCCGCCGAAGCCTGCTTTGTCACGCAATCGACCCTGTCCGCCGGTTTGCGCGAACTGGAAGCGCAACTTGGCGTCATGCTGGTCGAGCGGACCCGGCGCGTGGTCCGCTTCACCGCCTTGGGTGAGCGAGTTTCCGACAAGGCCATCCGGGTCATTCAGGAAACGGAGGAGCTGACCGAGTTGGCGCGGGCGCAAGGAAAGCCGCTGCATGGCGAATTGCGGCTGGGCGTCATCCCCACCATCGCGCCATTTTTACTCCCGACGATGCTTCCGGGCCTCCGCTCCGAATGGCCCGATTTGAAGCTCTATCTGCGCGAGGAGACCAGCCACGCGGCCTGCGAAGCACTCCATCATGGCCGGCTGGATTGCGTGCTTCTCGCCCTGCCCTACAGTTGCGGCGACGTCGAGGCGGAGACATTGCTGGATGATCGCTTGTTTGTGGCATTTCCGCGCGGCGAAGCTCCGCCAGGCGACACCGTGCACGTGAATTCAATCGACGAAAATCG
>JBDSZD010000079.1:0-8531 GCA_039925325.1 Sphingomicrobium sp. | reverse complement strand
TGCTGGTCGATCTGGCGCACAGCCGCCTGACCTCGCGGTCGAACTTCTTCCGCGCCGAGCCCTATTTCCGCCAGCGGCTCCTGGGCGAGACGACCGACGTCTTCATCCCGGGCGGCTACGACTATGGTGACGAGGAGTTCAAGCGCGACCGCACGGGCGTTTACACCGCGGCGCAGTGGGCGCCGAGCGACGACCTGAAATTCACCGGCATCTTCTTCCAGTCGAAGTACAAGAACCTCAACCAGTCGCATTTCGCGTTGCAGACGTCGCAGGACTTCACGGTCAACCGTGCCACCAGCACGTTCGACGACAACGGGCACTTGCTGGCCACCCAGTCGATGTTCCTGCGCAATCCAAACACGTTCCAGCCGACCGGCAACCGCACCGTCGGGTTTGGCGGCACGGAAGGCACCAAGTCGAGCTCAAAGACGCGGGACATGTCGCTGAAGTTTGACTGGAACCCGGGCAAAGGCCCGTTGGCGATCGCCGGCTCCTTTCAACGCGTGAAGTCGACATCAGACGTCCATCGGCTTGCGGTCTTCAGGGAGGTCCCTTTCCCTTCGACCTTCGCGATCGATCTGACCGGCAGTCTGCCGGCAGTGGTCCTCGGGCCGCAGCCCGCGGACACATTCTCGAACCCGGCCAACTATATATGGGCGGCGGCGATGCCCCATGACGAGCGCAATCGCGGCACGATGAACGCGGCGAACCTCGATGTCGAATACACGTTCGAGGACAGCTTCTTCCGTTCGGTGAAAGTCGGTGGTCGCTGGTCGGATCGCAAGGAACGCGATCTCAACAACGGTTACACCTGGTCGGCGTTCGGTCGCGCCTGGAACGGCGATCCGCAGCTCACTTTCGCCAACTCTCCCGACGGCGACGTCGAGTTCTACGCGTTCGACAATTTCTTCCACGGCGACATCCCGGTCCCGGCCAACACGCTGTGGCCGTCGGTCGAGTTGATGCGAACCGCCAACGTCGACGATCTGCATCGGTCGCCGGGCAATTTCTGCGGTCAGCTCGATTGGGGCGGCAGCAATCCCGACTATTTCAACTGCGCTCCCAGGGGGCAGATGCCGGCCAGCACCTATGGCGGCACGAGGTCGCGCACCGGCGGTTTCCTGCTGCCCGACGATCTCGGTGAATGGCGGACCAAAAACCTTGCCGGTTATGCGCTGGTTCGTTTTGGGCGCGACTATGAGCCGGGTACGGTCGGCTTCTCGGGTAACGTCGGCTTGCGCGTGGTAAAGACCACCAACGAGTCGAGCGGCTCCATTGTCCAGTATGGAAGTTCCTTCATCCGGAACGGCCAGCTCCAGACGTTGGCGTCCACGCAAGAGGATCGCACCGGTAAGAAAAGCTTTACCCGGCTGCTGCCGTCGGTGAACCTCCAGCTCCAGCCGCACGAGGACGTCAAGGCTCGCTTCGCCTTCAGCCGCACCATGGACCTTCCGACCTTCGGAGCACTGCGTGCATCGGGATTCATCGGAGCCGTGGCGCTGACCAACCCGGCCAACCCGCCGGCCCCGGGGCCGCAGCTTCCTCCGGTCTTCAACAATTTCACGGCCGAGACCGGCAATCCATTCCTCGAACCGACAATGTCCCGCAATCTGGACCTGTCGCTGGAATGGTATCCGAAGCCGGGCACCACGTTCCATATCGCCGCGTTCGACAAGAAGATTACCAATCTTCCCATTCGCCAGCTGGCCATACGTCCGATCACCGTCTACTTTACGAACGGCACCCAGGAAGACGTAACCGGCACTACCTTCGACACCGACAATGCGACGGTTCCGGCCAAGGTGAGGGGCGTCGAGATAGGCGGGCGCACATTCTTCGACATGCTGCCCGGCGTCCTCGGCGGGTTCGGCATCGAGGCGAACTACACCTTCATCGACAGCAAGAACCCGGGCGATCTTTATCGCGACATCTTCGGCAATATCCGCAACGACGCGGAGATGCAGGGCATGTCCAGGCACAACTACAACCTGACGCTGATGTACGAAAAGAGCCAGGTCTCGGCGCGCGTGGCCTATTCCTGGCGGTCGAAGTATCTTCAGTCAACGAACGCGAACGGAACCACCCCGACCTACAACTTCAGGCCGGGACCGGGCGGCGCTACCCAGAGCGTTGTGATCGCGCTGCCGGTCTATGGCGACAAGTACGGCCAAGTGGATGCCGGCATCACCTACCGGTTGAACGACCACCTGTCGTTCTCGCTGGAAGGCTCGAACATCCTCAACGCCACGCAGCGAACGCTGATGGGCGGCTACGTCAACGACGCTATATACACCCGCAGCTGGTTCCAGAGCGATCGCCGGATCAGCCTTGGTGCCAATTTCAAGTTCTAATCCTATATTGTGATAGACGGGCCGGCCAAACACCGGCCCGTTTTTTTGGACTAGAGATGAAAAAGCGTATCCTGATCGTCGGGGGTGGAACGGCAGGTTGGCTGACTGCCGCCTATCTGGCGAAGCGCCTTGGCGTCGATCTCCCGGGCGGCGCCGCGATCCAGCTGGTCGAATCCGCGTCGATCGGCATCCTCGGCGTTGGCGAGGGGACCTTCCCGACCATCCGGAAAACATTGTCGACGATCGGGCTTGGCGAAGCCGACATGATCCGCCGTTGCGGGGCGACCTTCAAGCAGGGCGCCAAATTCGCTCATTGGCGATATACGCCTGGCCAGCCGGGTCCCGACCATTATCTGCATTCGTTCCAGGAAACAGACCCCAGTTCCGGGCTTGAATTGCTGCCCTACTGGCTGCTTGGAGTGGCGGGCGACCAGAATTGGGACGAGGTCAACACGCCGCAAAAGAAGGCGGCCGACGCGCACCGCGCGCCGAAACTTCCGAGTCATCCAGACTATATCGCGCCGCTCAACTACGCGTTTCATTTCGATGCCGTGGCGCTCGCCGAGCTGTTGCGCGAGCAGGCAATCGCCAGCGGCGTTACCCACCTTGTCGATAGCGTCACGTCAGTCCCCCTGACGGAGGACGGATCGATCGCGGGAGTGGAGACGGAAGCCAACGGCATGCTGACGGCCGACCTTTACATCGATTGCACCGGCTTTCGCGCCGAACTGATCGGCAAGGCGCTCGGAATGCCGTTTCGCTCATGCCGCGACGTGCTGTTCTGCGACAGCGCGCTCGCTTTGCAGGTCCCCTACGCATCGCCACAAGACGACATCGCATCCTACACCATTTCAACCGCGCAGACGTCCGGGTGGACCTGGGATATCGGCCTGGTCAGCCGCCGCGGCATCGGCCACGTTTATTCTTCGGCCCATTCGAGCCGGGAGGATGCCGAGCGGGTTCTGCGATCCTATGTCGGCCCCGCCGCCGAGGGCCTGGAGGCGCGCCACTTCCAGTTCGAGGCCGGTTATCGCGAGACGAACTGGCACAAGAATTGTGTCGCCATCGGGCTTTCCAGCGGCTTCTTCGAGCCGCTTGAGGCGACGGGAATCGTCTTTTCGGAAGTCGCGGCCAGCCTGGTCGCCAACCTCTTCCCGTGGGGCGGCGATTTCGAAACATCGGCGCGGCAGTTCAACGCGAATATGAAAAAGCGCTACGAGCGCGCGCTCGATTTCATCAAATTGCACTACTGCATCAGCGAACGGCGGGACAGCGACTTCTGGCGCGATAACGTCCGCCCCGAGACTGTTCCGGACAGCCTTCACGAGCTTCTCGATCGTTGGCGTTTCCGGCCGCCGAACGAGCTCGACATCAACGGGAACGTCGACATCTTCCCCGAATCCAGCTGGCAATATGTACTCTACGGAATGGGCTGGAAAACCGATCTGTCGGCGAAGGCTGGCGTTTATCGCTATTACGACGACGCCCGGGCTGAGTTCGAGAAGGTGCGGCAACAAGCGGCCTATGCCATTCGCAATCTGCCGTCGAACCGCGAGTTGGTGAATTTCGCCCAGCAAGCCGATTTCGGGCCGGTTGAGGACAGTCGAGCATGACGAGCCGCATCGGTGAACCGATCCGCAACATGGTCATCGTCGGTGGCGGTACGGCCGGCTGGATGACCGCGGCGGCGATGGCGCGGATGGCGTCGACCGAGCTGTCGGTGACCCTGATTGAATCCGAAGAGATCGGCACCGTGGGTGTCGGGGAAGCGACCATTCCGCCGCTAATGGACTTCAATGGGCTCTTGGGCATCGACGAGAATGAGTTCGTTCGCGAAACCCAGGCCACGTTCAAGCTGGGTATCGAATTCGTGAACTGGGGACGCGAGGGCGATCGCTACATCCACCCGTTCGGGGTTTACGGGAAAAATGTACACGGCGTGAAGTTTCACAATGTCTGGTTGAGAGATCGGCAGCTGGCCGGCCAGCCGGTCGAGCCGGATCAGATCGGCGATTACTGCCTGTCCGTGGTTGCCGCGCGCGGTGGGAGGTTCATGCGCCCGACGACGAGCGACCCCAACGCAGTGCTTTCCAGTCTACGTTACGCCTTTCATTTCGACGCCGGGCTTTATGCCCGCTACCTGCGCAAATATGCCGATCAGGGGGGTATCAAGCGCGTCGAAGGTCGCATCGAACATGTCGATCAGGACGGGGAGACCGGATTCATCACCGGCGTGAAGCTGAGCGACGGGCGCACGATCTCCGGGGATTTCTTCGTCGATTGCAGCGGGTTTCGTTCGATGCTGCTTGGCGACAAACTCGGCGTTCCGTTTCGGAGCTGGCAGCATTGGCTTCCGTGCGATCGTGCGTTCGCGGTCCCGTGCGCGGGCACAGCCAATCCCACGCCTTATACCCGGGCGACTGCGGGTACCGCAGGATGGCGGTGGCGAATTCCGCTCCAGCATCGCATCGGCAACGGCCACGTATTTTCCAGTGCCCACATCGATGAGGAGCGCGCGGTCTCCGAACTGCTCGATGGACTTGACGGTCCCCCAACCGCCGAGCCGCGCCTGCTGCGTTTCACCGCCGGGCGCCGGGAGCGTTCGTGGGAGAAGAATTGCGTCGCGATCGGGCTTTCCGGTGGATTCCTCGAGCCGCTGGAGTCGACCAGCATCCACCTCATTCAGTCGGGCATCTTCAAGCTGATGGGTCTTTTCCCCGACCAAGGTTTCGACCAGGTCGAAATTGATAAATACAACAGCTTCCTGACCGAGGAATATGATCGGATCAGGGACTTTATCATCCTCCATTATTACGCGACCGAGCGGACGGATTCCGATTTCTGGAACGACTGCCGGACGATGAACATTCCGGACACGCTGGCCGAGAAAATCGCGATCTGGTCGGGTAAGGCCCGCGTGTTCCGCGAACCCCTGGATCTGTTTACGGAGGATAGCTGGATCGCAGTGTTGCTGGGGCAGCGGATCGTGCCCCAGTCCTACGACCCCCTGGTGCGGGGGTTCGATATCGACGAGTCAAAACGCTTCCTCACCTCGACCCGCGACATAATCGGGAAAACAGCGCACGCCATGCCGACGCATGAGCAATTCCTCGCCCGCCACTGCCGGGCTCAACCAATCGATGCGCGGCCCGTCAACGCGACCGCACCCGTTTAGAAAGACTCTGAATGACGCTGATCCGAAGTCTTTCCATGGCGCTTCTCGCACTCTGCTTGGTTGTTCCTGCTACCGCCGCCGGGAGCCGGGCGCATTGATGGTTTGAGAAGCCTGAAGGTGACCGACGACGTAGGCAACGGCTTTACGCGTCCAAATTGTCTGATAAATGCCTCGAACGCCCTGTCGGCGACTGGAGAAGTGGGTGAAACGAGGTCTGTCTCTTGCGCTGGCCTGCTCAACAGCGCTCGCTTCCTGCAGTACGCCGCCGGTCGTTCGGTCGTCCGGTCCGAAAACGGTCATCGTCAACCGGGGCAACCCGATCATCCGCGACCGGTTCACTGCAGATCCCGCTCCGCTCGTCGTCGGCGACACGCTGTACCTCTACACCGGCCATGACCAAGCCGCGGACGGCGTGATGTTCGACATGCGGGACTGGCTGGTCTTTTCGACCAAGGACATGAAGACCTGGACGCCGCACGCCCCGATCATGAAGGCCACGGACTTCAAGTGGGCCAAGGAGGCTGCCTGGGCGTCGCAGGCCATCGAGAAGAACGGCAAGTTCTACTTCTATGCCGCCGTCGGACACGACGACAGTCATCCCGGCATGGCCATCGGCGTCGCCGTTTCGGACAGCCCGACCGGTCCTTTCACCGACGCGCGCGGATCGGCCCTGATCACCAATCAGATGACTCCGGAAGGCACGCACACCTGGGAAGATATCGACCCAACCGTCTATACCGATGATGATGGCACGACCTGGATCGCCTGGGGCAATCGCGATTGCTACATCGCCAAGCTCAAGGGCAATATGATCGAAATCGACGGCCCGATCCGCAAGATCACCCCGCTGCATTTCGTGGAGGGCCCGTGGCTGCACAAGCGCGGCAACCTCTATTACCTCACTTATGCATCGATGGACCCCAGCACGCAGAGTGCCGAACACACGTCGTACGCCACCGCGACCTCGCTGGACGGTGCATGGACCTATCGCGGCGAACTCACCAAATCAGCCAAGAACAGCTTCACCATCCATGCCGGCATCGCCGAGTTCAAGGACCAGTGGTACATCTTCCTGCACAACGCGACGCTTACCGTCGGCGACCAGAGCGGCACCGGCGGCCGCCGCGCCGTGACCGTCGAATATCTGCAGTATAACCCGGATGGAACGTTGAGGCCCGTCATCCAGACCGACGCGGGCGTCTCCGTGCCGCCTCCGCCGGCCAATTAACAGACATGATAACTGCACCTCAGTTGCCCATCGTCTGAGGTGCCGGCAATTGTATGAGTAATGTTGCAAAGTGGTACCGTTTTCTCTAGCACGCTCTCATCGGGTGCGGATCGGCGCGCGAACGTGGTCTGGCGACTGATATGTCGGGGGGATGAGATGAAATTTTGTGGGCGAGTGCGCCGGCGGGTGCTGTTGTCGGGTCTGGTTGCGCTCGGCTTGACTGCTTGCGGAGGCGGAGGCGGAGGCGGAACGCCAACACCCACGCCAACACCCACGCCAACACCGACGCCAACTCCCACGCCAACACCGACGCCAACACCGACGCCGACGCCAACGCCGACGCTGGCGGCCGTCACCACGGCCGATCTCGGCAAGGGCTGGAACCTCGGCAATACGCTCGAGGCCATAGACGATCGCGTTGCAAGCTTCCCGATCACGACCTCGCAGGAGACTCTCTACGGCAACCCCGTCTCCACTCAGCAGCTTTTCAACGCCGTTGCCGCCGCCGGCTTCAAGAGCGTGCGCATGCCGGCGGCCTAGTTCCAATATATGGACTCACAGAACAACATTCAGCCGTTCTGGCTCGCCAGGGTCAAGGAAGTGGTCGATCTGGCCCGCAATGCCGGCTTGTACGTGATCCTCAATAATCATGACAGTTATATGACCCCCCCGGTAAGCGGCACAGAAGCTGCCTCGGATGCCAAATTGCAGGCGATTTGGACGCAAGTCGCAAACAATTTCAAGAATTACGACAACGGTTTGCTGTTTGCAGGCACCAACGAAATTCACGTCGACTATGGTGTGCCGTCGGCGGAGAATTGCCGTATACAGACAGAGTTCAATCAGCTCATCATCAATGCCATACGCGCGACCGGCGGCAATAACGCGTCGCGAACGCTGGTATTTCAGGGTTATAACACCGACATCGACAATACGATTGGAGCGTGCGGCGCGAAGGTTCCGACCGACACGATCAGCGGCAGGCTGATGGTAGAGTTCCATTTCTACGCTCCGTACGACTTCACTCTCAACGATCAGAGCAACATCTGGCAGTGGGGGTCGATCGCGGTCGATCCCGCAGTAACCCAAACGTGGGCCAACGAAGCCTATGTCGAGGCCCAATTCGACAAGGCGAAGGTCGCCTATGCCGACAAAGGCATCCCGGTAATCATCGGCGAATACTGCGCCACGTCGAAGACCGAATATGATCCGTCGCTGAAGTACAGGGACTATTGGACCAAGTACGTCACCGGATCCATAGTCCGACACGGCTTCTCGCCCCAATATTGGGACATCGGCTACCACCTCAATCACACGTGCGGGGTGTTCCACCGCGACACCGGTGCCACTTCCTACCCGACCACACTCAACGCAGTCATCAGTGCCAACTGAGCGGTGGGATAATATACGAAAACGTCACGAACCGGGTCGCAGTATTCGGATACAGGTCGCACAACTCGCCGGTTAAGCCTTCGACCGGTGCTGTCAGACTAACGCGCACTAATCTCCGATTGGCGAACGAGTGGCTTTGGGGTGAGGGTTTCAGGCCATGACGATCTGCCACTCGACCAGTGCGGCCGAGCGGCGGAGCTTGCAGGTCTGACGATCGACGAGATGACGTTCCTGATTGAAGTGATTGTGGACCGGGGCGTGGACTGAGCTGAACTTCTGCAGCGTCTTCATCCTTCGAAAACGCTGGGCGATAATCCCTGTGCTCGGCAGTCCGCCAGACTGCCTTTGCGCGAGGAAGGCAGCGGAGAAGCTATTCAGCCGTTCC
>JBDSZD010000078.1:0-5631 GCA_039925325.1 Sphingomicrobium sp. | reverse complement strand
GATGCCACACGGGGCCGGCATCGGGCATGAGCTGCAAATTGCCCACGGAGACGCCGACCGCTTCGAGCAGCGCAAGAACCTCGGCTTTGGCATCGAACGGGTCGAACCCGGTCGCTTTGCCGCTTTGCCATCCGCGCCGATTCTTCTCGCCGGCGAGCAGTAAGGTGAGCGTCGGGCGTTCACCATCCTCGAGATAGCGCCGGCCGATCTCAAACAGCCGGATGGTTGTTGCTCCATGGTCGAGGTTGTGGCGAGCGGCGGCAATCAGCCCCGGCAATAGCGAGGGCCGCATGACCTTCATCTCCTCGCTGATCGGATTTGTTAGCCGCCACGCGCCCCCGCCGACGGCGGCAGACTGAACGTCGGAAATGAAACTCCAGGTAATGGCTTCGTCGAAACCCCGAGCGGCGGTCGTGCGGCGGACCTTGCGCTCAATCGACTGAGCGCGGCTTGCGGTGGGCAGCGCGACGCCGACACGCCTGGGAAGCGGAGCCGAAGAGATATTGTCGAAGCCCTCGATCCGGGTCACTTCCTCGACCAGATCGGCAGGGCCGTCGACGTCGCGCCGCCAGCTGGGTACGCGAACCGATACGCCGTCCACTTCGAACCCAAGGCGCCCAAGGATGTCGCGTTGCCGCTGCTCGGGCACATCCGCGCCGCCCAGAGCCAGCGTCCGAGCCGGATCGAATGGAATCTGGCGAAGTTCGAGCGGCGGTTGTCCGGCACGGACGATTGCCGAGGGTTCGCCGCCGCAGATGTCGAGGATTAGGCGGGTGATGATTTCCAGCCCCTCATCGAGAAAGCCGGGATCGACCCCGCGCTCAAACCGGGTCCGTGCATCGCTGGCTATGGCCAAGGCTTGCCCGGAGCGTGCAATCCGTTCCGGAGTGAAAAAGGCCACTTCGAGCATCACGTCGGTGGTGCTTTCCGAAACGCCCGAATGTTCGCCGCCCATGATGCCGCCGATGTCGTGCACCTTGGCGTCATCGGCGATGACCGTCACGAAGCCCGGAAGCACATATTCTTTCCCGTTAAGCGCGAGAACCGATTCGCCATCCCGAGCAAGCCGAGCGCTGAGCCCTCCGGAAAGCTTTGCCATATCGTAGGCATGGCTGGGCCGACCGTGGTCGAGCATCACATAATTGGTGATATCGACGAGGGCCGAGATTGGCCGCTGTCCGGCAGCCTTCAGCCGCGTCTGCATCCAGTCCGGCGAGCTGCCGTTGTGGATGCCACGGATCGCGCGGCCGTAGAATGCCGGACAGCCCTCAGAATCTTCGATGCGGACCGTAACCGGGCAGGGGAAACTGCTCTCGATCGCAGGGATCGCCACTGGCTTGAGCCTGCCAATCCCGCTTGCGGCGAGGTCCCGGGCAATGCCACGCACGCCCATGCAGTCCTGACGGTTGGGAGTGATTGCAACGTCGAACACAGGATCGTCGAGGCCGGCGTGGCTCGCGTAGCTGGCTCCGACGGGCGCATCGGCGGCAAGCTCGATAATTCCGTCATGCTCGTCGCCAAGCTCAAGCTCGCGCACCGAGCACATCATGCCGTTCGATTCCACCCCGCGGATCGCGGCGACTTTGAGCGTCATCCCGGACCCCGGAACATAAGCACCGGGAGGCCCGAAGACGCCGACCATTCCCGCGCGCGCATTGGGTGCGCCGCACACGACCTGCAGCGGCCCGTCGCCGGCATCGACCGTCAGCACTTGCAGCTTGTCCGCCTGCGGGTGCGGGGCGGCATTCAAGACCTTCGCGACCTTGAATGGCGCAAGCGCTTCCGCGGGATTCGACAGTTCCTCGACCTCAAGGCCGATGGATGTCAGCTTGGCCGCAAGCTCCTGCGCCGACGCTTCGGTTTCGAGATGCTCCTTGAGCCACGACAGGCTGAATTTCATGCGCCCACTCCGCCCGAAAGCGTCGGCACATCGAGCGCGCGGAACCCGTAATGCTTGAGCCAGCGGATATCACCGTCGAAGAAGGCGCGCAGGTCATTCATGCCATATTTCAGCATCGCGAGGCGATCGACGCCGGTGCCGAAGGCGAAGCCCTGCCATTCGTCCGGATCAAGCCCGCAATTGGCAATGACGCGCGGGTGCACCATTCCGGAGCCGAGCACTTCCATCCACCCTTCCGACCCGCCGACCACGCGGCGGCCTTTCTCCATCGACCAGCCGACATCGACTTCGGCGGAAGGCTCGGTGAACGGGAAATAGGATGGGCGCATGCGAAGCACGACGTCGTCGCGCTCGAAGAAGGCTTTGAGAAAGGTCTCAAGCGTCCATTTGAGATGACCCATGTGGATCCCGCGATCGATCACCAGCCCCTCGATCTGGTGGAACATCGGGGTGTGGGTGGCGTCGCTGTCGGACCGATAGACCCGCCCGGGAGCGATGATTCGGATCGGCGGCGGATTGTTCTGCATCGTCCGGATCTGCACCGGCGAGGTATGGGTGCGCAGAACCCGGGGTTCGTCGCCCGGCTCACGAGGCTCGCAGTAAAAAGTGTCGTGCATTGCGCGCGCCGGATGGCTTTCCGGCATGTTGAGCGCGGTAAAATTATACCATTGCTCCTCGATCTCCGGCCCTTCCGCGACCGCAAAGCCAAGGTCCGCGAAAATTTCCGCAAGCTCGTCCATGACCTGACTAACCGGGTGAACCGAGCCGCTCGGGTTATCCGCAGCTGGAAGCGTGAGATCGACCCGTTCGGTGGCAAGGCGGCGGTCGAGATCTGCCGCCTCGAGCGATGCCTTGCGATCGGCAAGTGCGGATGCAATCTGCTCGCGCAGGGCATGGATTTTCGGACCCTCTTTCCCCCGCGTCTCCGGGTCCATCCCGCCGAGCGATTTCAGCATAGCTGTGATGCTGCCCGACTTGCCGAGCGCCGCCACACGCAGCTGGTCGAGTGCTGCAAGGTCGGTGGCCGCATCGATCTGCTGGATAAGGTCGGAAGTCATGGTCCCGCGGCTCTAGCCGCGCTGCGACGCAAAATGCAAAGATGGCGAATGGTCGCCATCCACCGGCACATAAAAATGGGCGCCGAAGGTTTCCCCGCGGCGCCCACCTATAGTCTTTGCAACCCAGCTTAAGCGGCTTGCTTTTCTTCCTTAGGCAGCGCGGCCTTCGCTTGGGCGATGATGGCGCTGAACGCTTCGCCTTCGTGCATTGCGATGTCGGCCAGGACCTTCCGGTCGAGGTCGATGTTCGCAAGCTTGAGCGCGTGGATAAACTGGCCGTATGTGAGGCCTTCCGCGCGAACCGCAGCGTTGATGCGCTGGATCCACAAGGCGCGGAAGCTGCGCTTCTTCACCTTGCGGTCGCGATAGGCATATTGCCCGGCCTTTTCGACGGCCTGGCGGGCGATACGGATGGTGTTCTTGCGACGGCCGTAATAGCCCTTCGCATTTTCGAGGATCCGCTTGTGCTTTGCGCGCGTGGTTACGCCGCGCTTGATGCGTGCCATGTCCCGCTACTCCTTACTTGAGGCCGTAGGGCGCCCAAGCCTTCACCCGCGCCGTATCGGCGTCGGCGAGAACTTCGGTGCGGCGGTTCTGGCGAATATATTTGGCATTGTGGCTGATCAAGCGGTGGCGCTTTCCGGCGACCCCATGCTTGAGCTTGCCCGATGCCGTGAGCGTAAAGCGCTTTTTGACGCCGCTCTTGGTCTTGAGCTTGGGCATTTTCGTCTCCTTTGTTGCCCCACGCGACGATGGTCCGGGGACGACGTTTTGCAAATCGCCATGGCAGCCCTGACTGGCCAGGCGATTCGTTTTTCCAATGATCTGGAAAGGCGGCGCCTATAAGGGGGAGCGGTCTTTTAAGCAAGGGAGCGAGTCGCATGGAGCGCAACGAAGACCAAGGTCCGGCCGGCGGGATCACTGCCCATCTGACCGTACGTGACAATCGCGCCGCGGAGGCGATCGATTTTTACAAGAAGGCCTTCGGTGCCGAGATGGCGATGGGCCCGCACATGGCCGACGACGGCAAGCGCATCATGCACGTTCATTTGAAGCTCAACGGAGGATCGCTGATGCTCAACGATGATTTCCCGGAGTTCGGCCACGGTGCCGCCCAAGCGCCGGCAGGCGTCACGCTTCACCTCCAGGTCAAGGACGCCGACGCCGCCTGGAACCGCGCCATGGAAGCGGGAGCCAAAGAGCGTTTCCCTCTAGCCGACCAATTCTGGGGTGACCGCTACGGCCAGGTGACCGACCCGTTCGGCTTCACCTGGTCGATCGGCGCGCCGTCGGCGAAGGCTCGATAGCCGTCCCTCACCCGCGTTGGGTCCAATCCCCTGGTCGAGTGTGACCAGATTGCCATCGGGACCGCGGATTATGACCTCGCGCTGGCTGTAGGACTGGTCGACCGGACCCAACCCCGCCTTGTCGGGAAGGTCCGACCAGTTCGCGCCATGTTCGGCGACGATAGCGTCGACGTGGTGCACGTCGGTATAGGCGCTGGACACTGCAAACGGTCCGTTGTCCGGGGTGCAGGCTAGTAGGCGAAGCCCGGCTCTTTCCAGCCCGAGATAGGCATGCCGGGCATGACGACATGCGCCGCAATGCCGAGCCGGTCGCGATAGAAAGCGACGGCCTTATCGATCGAACGGACGCTGAAAATAGTGGTCGCCTGGATGAAGTTGTCTTCAATTCGGCGTGCGGAGCTAATCGAACAAGCTCGACACCGAGCTTTCATCCGCGATTCGGCGGATTGCCTCGGCGAGTAGCGGGGCGATGGTCAGGCGGCGGATCTTGCCGTCCTTGGCATCGACTTCGCCGGTGAAGATCGAATCGGTCACCACCAGTTCCGACAATTCGGACGCGCCGACGCGGGCGGCGGCGGCGCCCGACAGCACGCCGTGGGTGGAATAAGCGAAGACTTCGTCCGCTCCCTGCTGTTTGAGCGCGGCGGCGGCGTTGCACAGAGTTCCCGCGGAATCGACGATGTCGTCGATGAGGATGCAGGTGCGGCCGTCGACTTCGCCGATGATGTTCATGACCTCCGATTCGCCGGCGCGCTCGCGGCGCTTGTCGACGATCGCAAGTGGTGCATTGTTCAATCGCTTGGCAAGGCTGCGGGCACGCACCACGCCACCGACGTCCGGTGAGACCACCGTGAGATCGCGATCGGCGAACCGTGCCTGGATGTCGGCGGCCATCACCGGCGCTGCGAACAGATTGTCGGTCGGAATGTCGAAGAAGCCCTGGATCTGACCGGCGTGGAGATCGACCGACAACACCCGGCTGGCGCCCGCGACCGTGATCAGATTGGCGACCAGCTTGGCCGAGATGGGCGTCCGCGGTCCCGGCTTCCGGTCCTGCCTAGCATAGCCGAAATATGGGAGGACCGCGGTGATCCGCTTGGCCGATGCACGCCTGAGCGCATCGATGCAGATCAAAAGCTCCATCAGATGGTCATTGGCCGGATAGCTGGTCGACTGGATCACGAAGACGTCCTCGCCGCGGACATTCTCGTTGATCTCGACGAAAATCTCCTCATCGGCGAATCGCCGAACGCTCGCCTTGGTGAGCGGGATCTTGAGATAGTCGGAGATGGCGCGGGCCAGCGGAAGGTTGCTGTTCGCGGTAAGCAATTTCATGTCGGCTGGCCCCAAACCCCGAGTGCGGCGT
>JBDSZD010000077.1:0-6026 GCA_039925325.1 Sphingomicrobium sp. | reverse complement strand
CGGAATGGATGCGATCCGCGCCAGTAATTGGCGGTCGAGAATGAAATTCTGTCCCAGCGCCTTGCTCGCCTGCAGTCCATGACGAGCGATGATCTCGCGCAGGGGCTCCGGCGGGCCGGTCACGCCGTGAGTGAACGATGGTTCGCGCAGTCCGTGGCCATGCGGATCGCCGCGGCCATGGCGCGCGGGTCGGCCTGGTCCTGCCCTGCAATGTCGAATGCCGTGCCATGATCGGGGGACGTGCGCACGATCGGGAGACCCAGGGTCAGGTTCACACCGTCTTCGAAATGCAAAGCTTTCAACGGAACCAGCGCCTGGTCGTGATACATGCACAGCGCCGCGTCATATCGGGCCCTCGCTTGTTCATGAAAGAGCGAGTCGGCGGGGTGCGGGCCGGTCACGTTCCACCCTTCCGCGCACAGCGTTGCTACCGCCGGTGCGATGACGTCGATCTCCTCGCGACCGAGCGCGCCGCCTTCGCCAGCATGCGGATTGAATCCAGCGACGGCCAGGCGCGGCCGGTCGATGCCGAAATTTCGCTGCAAGCCGCGCAATGTTGATCGCGCGCAGGCTTCGATCAATCCTGCGGTCAGGCGCCCGCTGACGTCGGCCAGCGCCATGTGGGTGGTAACCGGAACCGTTCGCAACGTCGGCCCGGCCAGCATCATCGCGACATTTGCCGGAGCGATCCCGCAGCGTTCGGCGATGAATTCGGTTTGTCCTGGGTGGGAGAAACCGATCTCGTACAATTGCTGTTTGGCAACCGGCCCAGTCACCACCGCCGATGCCGAACCGGAGCGTGTCAGCCCGACGGCGAGTTCAAGAGAATCGAGCGCGCAGTGGGCGCCTGCGGTTGTGGGGTGACCCGGGACGATCGAAGGCTCGGCCGATTGAAGCTGGATCAGGGGCAAGCCAAAGTCGAACGCGGCATCGGCGGCTGCGGGATCTTCGACGAATTCGATCGGGCCGTCCCACACCGCAGCAACCGACCTGGCATCGCCGATGGCAACGAACGGCTGGAGGCCGAAGCGGTCGCGCTGGTCCCAGCATTTGGCGATCACCTCCGGCCCAATACCGGCCGGGTCGCCAAGCGAAATCGCAATAGGGTTGGAAAAGCGCCTCATCGCGCCGTCCATCCTAGCGGAATTCGATCACCGCATCTCGTCTCAAATCGCGCAGGTAGCGCCGGGCACGCGAATTGGTTCGCTCCTCGTTGAGCTGCGCATAAATACTGTCGAAGTCCGGCTGATCCGCAACCGGCACATCCCGTCCGCAAATCACGAACACGCGAACCCCATCATCCAGCGTCCCGAATGGCTGCGTGGCCTGACCGACCTGCATCGGCATCATCAGATTTTGCAGGACCGGCGGAAGGTCGCGCAAACGGACGTCGTCGCGCTGAACGATTTCGCCCTTGAACTGTGCCGCAATCCGGTCGGCGCCGCCGCAACCGCCGACATTGCGCGCCGCTTCGCCGAAGCGCGCGACAGTCGCTTCCGCGACCGGACGGTCGATGCCCTTCGGAAAGGCAATCGAGACTTGCTTGAGGCTGAGCACCGCATCGCGCGGATCGGCCGTAAGCACCTTACGGGTGTCCTGAACTGCCAAGATAGAAACGCCGCCGGACACAGGAATCGGAAGGCTGACCTGGCCCGGGGTCAGTCGGCGGACCTGGCTCGATAGCGGTTCCGGAAGCTGCTCGGGCTTTACCCAACCGAGATCACCGCCAACTGCGGCAGTAGAGGCCTCAGAGTACTGCCGGGCATAAGCTGCGAACGATGCTCCGTTGCGCAACTGCTCAAGAATTTTATTCGCATTCCCCATGACTTCCGTCTGGTTGGCCATGGTTGCCGAGAGGAAGATTTCGCCGACATGATATTCATCCATGCCCTTGGATGCGGTCATGCGGTCGAGGACAGCTTTCACTTCGTCGTCGCCGACACTGACGCTGTCCTCGATCTTCGCGCGCTGCAGCCGTTGCCAGGCGATCTCACCTTCAATCTGGCGGCGGATCGATCGGACGGAAGAGCCGTTCTGCGCAAGAAAGTCCGTGAGCTGCGCCGGGGTTCGTTTGAGGTTCCCAGCGACCCGTTCAAGCGCGCGATCGATATCGGCCTTCTTGATCTCAATCTCTTCGGTTTTGGCCGCCTGGATCTGCAAAGTCTCATCGATCAGGTTGCGAAGGACTTGCTGTCGCACCCGTTCCAGCTCATCCGCCGGAACCTGTTCGTTGCTCGACATAAGGAGCAGCCCGAGACGCTGATCGATGTCGGTCTGCGTGATGATGTCGCCATTGATGATCGCGGTCGCTTTCACGACGGACGGCATGGTCTTTCCGAACACCTGCACATTTTGCGGCAAGCGCAGGCCGCTTGCGCTATTGGGTGCCGCATTCTGAGCCGTATTCTGCGCCGTCGCGGACGCGGCAATCGCCAAAGCGAGCGCGGCCACGCTGATCACCGCGCTGGAATTCTTCAACAAACCTGCTGTCACTTGCATCATTCCCTTGCCATTTCAGCCGATTATAGGAGTTGCATTAACCCCGCCCGCTGAACGCAGGCTTAGCGGCCCAACCCCTTCAATCCGAAACTGAGCGAGAAAGTGCTGCCCTTCCGGAAGGTCCCGATGCGCTCATAGTCGCGCCTCCACGATACGCCAAGCTGCAGACATTCGTCCTCGTACAGGATGCCCAGCCGGTTGCGCACCGGCTCGAACCCGTCGGCAAGCGACAGCGGGTCTTCCTTGTTGTCAGTGAGGTCGACAACAGTCGCGCCGAACACCGACCAGTAACGGGCGAACTTCACGCGTCCGGCAAAGCGAAGCTCTTCCTTGTCGCGCAGATCCTCGACCTTCTCGTCGATGTTGCGGTTGAGTTTGAGATAACCGATTTGCGCATAAGTTTGCGTCGTTCCGACGATCAGATCGACCTCGTTGCGGCGAACCGCGAACGAATCCTTGGCGACGCGGAACCGGTGCGTGATGTCGATGAACCTGCCGTAGCGCAGCCGCGTTCTACCGACGACGTCGGACAGCCGATCGGTGAGGCCCGTCCCTTCGGGAAAGATGCTCGGGGAACGGGTTAGCCGAAAGCTCTGCCCGATGTTTGTAGCGATCGACACGTTCGGCCGTTCGAGTGCGTAGTCGAGGCCGTAGGTAATGCGCGATCCGTCTTCCCAGCGGTCGTACCCGGGGAAGCGGTTGAGCGCGAATAGATTACTGTCCTCAAGGTCGACCGAGCGCGCGTCCTCGTTGGGGATTTCGAGATTGGGGGTTGGCGGAGTCAGGACGAGTTGGACTCGCGGGGTCAGTCGCTGCACGCCACGGAAGGCGGCGCCGATCAGCGGCCAGCGCAGATCGGCGGAGAGCGCCGCAATCCCGCGCTTATGCCAGCCGTCGGTTCCGCGATACAATGGCACGTCGGTGCTCAGACCATCGCTGGTGTGGTATAAATCGCCTCTGGCGAAAGCGGTGAAGATCAGTTCCTGACCGAATCGGGTCAGGCGACGCAGATCCCAACGGGCACTGGCAAACGCGCGCTGGGTGTCCTGCCCCTCGATGCGCAAAATCGCGAGGCTGTTGGCCTGCAGCTCGATAATCCCATCGCTGATCGGATCCTCAAGGCGAAAGCGCGCGTCAATTGCCGGCAATGCGATCGGAACGCGTTTCTGAATATCATCGACGCGCAGACCCTGGAAGGCCCAGGCCGCGATGCTCACATAAGAATCCGCATCGATCCGTTCGGCGTCGATGAAACTGCGCAGGCGGTCGTCGCGGGTGATGTCATACCGGCGGGTGACGGTCTTGTCGGTGGCGGCGCGAAACGCGCCGGTTACGCTCCACGCGGGGTCGAGCTGCGCCTTGCCATTGCCCTCGACGTAACCGCGAAAGCCGCGGCCATCATACCGTTCACTTTGAAGATCCGCATTCTCGATTCGGCCGTAGGTCCCGAAACCGCCGATCTGAAACGCACCGATAGAGCTGAGTTGGCGGTATTTGAGTTCCAGGCCCGGCAGAACGCCGGTGTATACGTGCGGGGTAATGGTCAGATCGCGATTGGGTGCGATGCTCCAATAATATGGAAGCGCAAGTTCAGCGCCCTTCCTGCTGGAAATGCTGAAGTCGGGGACCATGAAGCCCGAGACCCCGTCGCCTTCCTTCCCGGTATTTACGGTGAAGATCGGCAGGAGGGGCAGGGAAATGCCGAACAATTGCAGCCGGCCGCCGCGAAAACGGACCTCCCCGGTGCGACTGTCTTGCGTGACCTGGGCGGCCGTGATCGACCAGCTTGGCCGTTTCGGGCAGCCGCTCGGGGTGGTTACCGGACAGGCGGTGTAGATCGCGTTCTGGAGGGTGAGCACACCATCGTTGCGCGCACCGCTCGCGGCAGCAATCCGGCCCCCGCTTTCCAGGACTACAAGGAGGTTGGAAATCGTCCCGTCCCGCAGGGAGTCGGTCAGATCGACGCTGTCGCCCACCAGCCGGTCCCCTTGAGGATTCAGGATGACGACATTGCCGTCCGCCCGCACCTGGCCGGTGGCGCGATTCCAGGTGACCCGGTCGGCGGCGACATAATTGCCGTCGCGAGACAGCCGCACCGCCCCGGTGGCCGTCAGATTGTCGGCGTTGGTGTCGTAGATGACTTCCTGAGCGCTGAACTGAACGGTCTCACTGGCCGCATCCACCCGAGGTGCCGCGAGCGTAGAACTGGGAATCATCGGCGTTGCGACTGGCTGCACATCCGCCACCGGCTGAGCGTTTGCGACCGATGGACCGGCGATCCCTATCGGCAGCGCCGTCCACCATGCCCACTTGTTCCGCAACCGTTGCCGTCCCGCCGTCATCCGAACTTTTGTTGAGCGCGCCTATCGCACCTCAAAGGGCGATCGACAATCCGCCGCAGCCGCGCTTTGCGATAGAGCGCCGCATGTTTAAGAGACGCGAGACACGGTGTGCGTTTGAGGATTTCATGCATGTTGATTAGCTTTGCCGCGACCCGTCCGGGTGGCGAATATGCCTTGGTCTTGCCGGTAGGCGGGAAGGATCAGGGGTCGCTCACTAGCCTCGGCGATGAGGCCGTCCGCGTCCGGGCGTCCCTCGCTCGCCAGCGTTTCGATGGAGAAGCGGGCACTGCGGCCGAGCTGTTCGTGGACGAGAACGGAAGCGTCCGGCGAGTCCTGGTGGTAGGCACCGGGGCAGGGGTCAGTGGCGCGGATGCAGCCGAAAAGCTCGGCGGCGCTGTGGCGGCGCGACTGCTTACTTCGGGCGAGACGCACGCGGTGATCGACCTCAGCGGTCGCAACTACGATGCCGATTCAGCGGCCCGAGTTGCCTTGGCAGCGGCGCTGCGGTCATGGCGCTACGATCAGTATCGCACCACGTTGAAGGACAAGCAGAAGCCGACACTTGCCACCATCACGATCGTCGGAGCCGACGAGGGCGCGGGCCAGCGCTTTGCGGACCGGTGGCAGCCGGTGATCGAAGGCGTGAAGCTGACGCGCGAGCTGGTGACCGAACCGGCCAATATCATTTATCCCGAGACGTTCGTCGAGCGGTGCCGCCATCTCGAGCAGCTCGGCGTGGAAATCGAGGTGCTCGACGGAGCGGCGATGACCAAGTTGGGGATGGGTGCTTTGATCGGCGTGGCGCAGGGGTCCGTCCGTGATCCGCGCATGCTGGTGATGCGCTGGAACGGCGGCGATCAGGGATCTCCGCCGGTTGCATTCGTCGGCAAGGGCGTGACCTTCGACACTGGCGGGATATCGATCAAGCCGGCGCAGGGCATGGAATCGATGAAGTGGGACATGGGCGGCGCGGGCGCCGTCGCCGGTGCGATGAAAGCGCTCGCGCTGCGCAAGGCGAAGGCAAACATTGTCGGCATCTGCGCGCTGGTTGAAAACATGCCCGATGGCAATGCGCAGCGACCCGGCGACGTGGTCACCAGCATGTCGGGCCAGACGATCGAGGTGATCAACACCGACGCCGAAGGACGCCTCGTGCTGGCCGACGCCATCACCTACGTCCAGCGC
>JBDSZD010000076.1:0-2474 GCA_039925325.1 Sphingomicrobium sp. | reverse complement strand
GAGTGGATCGACAGCGGCCTGATCAACATCGTCGGCGGCTGTTGCGGGACCACGCCGGAGCATATCGCGGCAATCGCAAGGGCCGCGGCGGGCCGGCCAACACGAATACTTGCCAAGCCCGCCCGGGCGACCGTGCTTGCGGGACTCGAACCGATGGTCCTGGCAGCCTGACATGGACGACAATGAGGTCATTCAGGCAGCCGTAGGCGCGCGCTTCGTCAACATCGGCGAACGCACCAACGTCACCGGCTCGGCGAAATTCAAGAAACTGATCCTCAGCGGCGATTATGACGCCGCCGTCGAGGTCGCGCGCGATCAAGTCGAAAACGGTGCACAGATCGTCGATGTGAACATGGACGAAGCATTGCTCGATTCCGAGCTGGCGATGACCACCTTCCTCAAGCGCATTGCCGCCGAACCCGACATCGCGCGGGTGCCGGTGATGATCGACAGCTCCAAATGGAGTGTGATCGAGGCCGGTCTTAAATGCGTATCGGGCAAGCCGGTCGTCAATTCGATTAGCATGAAGGAAGGCGAAGGCCCGTTCCTGGAGCTTGCCGCCAAGTGTCGCGCTTATGGCGCCGCCGTGGTCGTGATGGCGTTCGACGAAGTCGGGCAGGCCGACACCCAGCAGCGCAAGATCGAGATCTGTGAGCGCGCCTACAAGCTGCTCGTCGACCACGGCACCGCGCCCGAGGACATCATCTTCGATCCCAATGTGTTCGCGGTCGCGACCGGAATCGACGAACATCGCCGCTATGCGATCGACTTCATCGAAGCGACGCGCGAAATCCGCAAGCGCTGCCCGGGCGTCCATATTTCGGGCGGGCTTTCGAACCTCAGCTTCTCGTTCCGCGGCAACGAGCCGGTGCGCCGCGCGATGCACAGCATCTTCCTCTATCATGCGATCCCCGCGGGCATGGACATGGCCATCGTCAACGCCGGCCAGCTCGACGTCTACGACACCATCGATCCGGAGCTTCGCGAGGCGTGCGAGGATGTCATCATGGACCGCGCGCCCAGGAACGGGGGCGATGCGACCGAGCGGCTGGTCGACCTTGCCGAACGCTATCGCGGTACCGACGAGGTCGCGGAGAAAAAGCTCGCCGAGTGGCGCTCGCTACCGGTCAATGAGCGGCTGAGCTATGCTTTGGTCAAGGGCATCGACCTCGACATCGTCGAGGATACCGAGGAAGCGCGGCAGCTGTTCGCGCGCCCGATCGAAGTCATCGAAGGTCCATTGATGGACGGCATGAACGTCGTCGGCGACCTGTTCGGCGCCGGCAAGATGTTCCTGCCGCAGGTGGTCAAGTCCGCGCGCGTGATGAAGAAAGCGGTCGCCCATCTGCTCCCCTTCATCGAAGCGGAGAAAGAGAAGAGCGGAGCCACCCAGGGCAAGGGCAAGGTCGTGATGGCGACCGTCAAGGGCGACGTCCACGACATCGGCAAGAACATCGTCGGGGTGGTCCTGCAGTGCAACGGGTTCGAGGTCATCGATCTCGGCGTGATGGTGCCGTGGCAGGACATCTTGCAATCGGCGAAGGACAATGACGCCGACATGATCGGCCTGAGCGGTTTGATCACGCCGTCGCTGGACGAGATGGTGACCGTTGCAAGCGAGATGCAGCGGTTAAACCTGACCACGCCGCTGCTGATCGGAGGCGCTACCACCAGCAAGGCCCACACCGCGCTGCGCATCGACCCGGCGTACAACGGGCCGGTGATTCACGTGCTCGATGCCAGCCGCGCCGTCGGCGTTGCATCCAGCATTGTGTCGGACACGCAGCGCGACCCGCTGGTCGCCAGGACCGCCGAAGAATATGAGGCGCTGCGCATTGCGCGCTCGCGCAGCGGCCAGAGCGAGCTCGCTTCGCTGGACGACGCGCGCGCCAATGCTTTCCCGTATGATCCAGCAGGCAAGCCGCCGGCGCCGCATATGCCCGGACTGCACCAGTTCGGCGAGTGGCCGTTGCGCGACCTGCGCGCATCGATCGACTGGACGCCCTTCTTCCGCGCCTGGGAATTGGCCGGCAATTATCCGGCGATTCTGGATGACGAGGTCGTCGGAGAAAGCGCAACCAGCCTGTTCGCCGACGCCAATGCGATGCTCGACCAGGTCATCGCCGAGCGCTGGGTGACAGCCAAGGCCACGGTCGGCCTGTGGCGGTGCAAGCGCGATGGGGACGATATTGTCGTCCACGCTCCCCTCCCGCTTGCGGGAGGGGCTGGGGGAGGGCCTGTTGATGATAACGAACATGCCCTCCCCCCGGCCCCCTCCCGCCAGCGGGAGGGGGAGGAGTTTCGCCTACCAATGCTGCGCCAGCAGGTGAAGAAGCGCGAGGGCCGGCCGAATATGTGCCTCGCGGACTTCATCGACCCCGATGAAGAAGACTGGATCGGCGGTTTTGCGGTCGGCATCCACGGGCTCGAGCCGCACCTCGCCCGCTTCAAGCAGGCGAACGACGATTATAACG
>JBDSZD010000075.1:0-7009 GCA_039925325.1 Sphingomicrobium sp. | reverse complement strand
GGCTCGACGATCTGGTTCCGATCGAGCCGGCGGCAATGGCCGATCGCCATGTCATCGAATGGGAAAAGGACGATATCGAGGAATTGAAGTTCATGAAGGTCGATGTGCTCGGCCTGGGCATGTTGGGGTGCATGCGCCGCGCCTTCGATCTTTTGGACGAGCATAAGGGTCTGCGCCTCGGCCTCGCCGATCTGCAGGAGGATGACGCAGAGGTTTTCAAGATGATCCAGCGTGCGGACACGCTGGGCGTGTTCCAGATCGAGAGCCGCGCGCAGATGAGCATGCTCCCGCGTATGAAGCCCAAGGAATTCTACGACCTCGTCATCGAGGTTGCCATCGTCCGACCAGGGCCGATCCAGGGTGACATGGTGCATCCGTATCTCCGCCGCCGCGAGGGCAAGGAGATGCCCGAATACCCCCGCCCCGAGCTCGAAGCCGTGCTCAAGCGCACATTGGGCGTGCCCCTGTTTCAGGAGCAAGCCATGAAAGTGGCGATCGTCGGTGCCGGCTTTACCCCGACCGAAGCGGACGAGCTGCGCCGGTCGATGGCGACGTTCAAGTTCACCGGCGGGGTCAGCCGCTTCTACGACAAGCTCGTCGGAGGCATGGTTGCGCGTGGTTATCCGCGCGACTTTGCGGAGCGCACCTTCAAGCAGATCGAGGGCTTTGGCAGCTACGGCTTTCCCGAAAGCCATGCCGCCAGCTTCGCAAAGATCGCTTACGCCTCGTCATGGATGAAGTGCCACCACCCGGACATTTTCTGCGCGGCGTTGCTCAATGCCCAGCCGATGGGCTTTTACGCGCCCGCGCAGATCGTCCGCGATACGCGCGAACATGGGGTTGTTGTTCGGCCTATATGCATCAATCGCAGTCGGTGGGATTGTACCATCGAGGAACAACAGGGGCGATATCGATCGGTCCGCCTCGGCCTGCGCATGATCAAAGGTCTCGCCAATGGACATGCCGCGCGCATTCTCGCGGCTCGCGAAAAGCCGTTCACCATGGTCGAAGACGTGTGGAAGCGATCGGGCGTCCCGGTCGTCGCGCTTGAGCGGATCGCAGAAGCCGACGGCTTCGCTTCGCTAGGGCTTGAGCGGCGCGAAGCGTTGTGGCGCGTCAAAGCATTGGGCGATGCGCCCTTGCCTTTGTTTGCGGCCTCAGAGGCGCGGGAAGAAGGCCGCGAGCCGGCGGTCAGTTTGGCGTCGATGACCGCAGGGCGCGAAGTGGTCGAGGATTATCGCTCGTTCCATCTGTCGCTGCGCGCTCATCCTTTGACCTTCCTTCGTCCCCAGCTGGACGCAATCAAGGTGACCCGCTGCGCCGACCTTGCGCGCACAAAGGATGGTCGGCGGATCGAGGTCGCCGGGGTCGTGCTCGTACGCCAGCGTCCTGGTTCGACCAACGTCACCTTTCTCACCATCGAGGATGAGAGCGGGGTCGCCAATATCATCATCTGGCAGCGCAGGTTCGAAGCGCAGCGGCGGATCATCATGTCGGCAGCGATGCTGAAAGTGAAAGGAACGGTGCAGCGCGAAGGGGATGTGATCCACGTCATCGGCGAGCATCTGGAAGATTATACGCCGATGCTGAATGCGATCGGAGACATGCCGTTCCCGCACCGTCGCGCACCCGCCGACGGTGCGAACGGCGGCGGGCCCGACCCGCGCACACCCAAGCTACTCCAGATCAAGGAGGACTATAACCAGCCCTTCCGGGTGGACTCGAACGAACCCATCCTCAATCTCAAGTCGCGCAACTTCCATTAAGCCGCGCGACCCGCGGGCATCAGGCCAGCCTGGCTTCTTCCATCTTCGGCACCAGCAAATGGATCACCAGCAGCGCGACCAGATATGCCGAACCCGCGATGACGAACATCGGCATGTAGCTTCCGGTCGCATCGAGCATCCGACCAGCATATTGCGCCATGAGAATGCCGCCAACGGCACCCAATGTACCGCCGATGCCAATGATCGCACCTACAGACTTCCGCGGGAACAGATCGGAGGGCAAAGTATAGAGGTTGGCCGAAAAACCCTGATGGGCGGCCGTAGCGAGGCCGATCAGAAGCACCGCTCCCCAGACATTATCGATGTTTGGCGCGAGCATGACCGGGGGCACACACAAAGCGCATATCAACATGGTCGTCTTGCGGGCAGCGTTGATGCTCCAGCCGCGCTTGATCAATTTGGACGAAAGCCACCCGCCGCCGACGCTCCCGACATCGGAGATAATGTAGATTGCGGCGAGTGGCGGGCCGAACGTCTTGAGATCGAGCCCATGCTCGGTGGCGAAGAAGCTCGGCAACCAAAACAGGAAGAACCACCAGATGGGATCGATGATGAATTTTCCGAGCGCGAATGCCCAGGTTTGGCGATGGCGCAGGAGCGGGAGCCAATTGACGTCGCCCGGGGCATCCGCGGGATCGCTTTCGATGTGCGCCAGCTCCGCCGCCGAAAGACCCTTCTTCTCCCGCGGACTGCGGTAAAGCATCCACCAGAATGCGAGCCAAACGAATACCAGGCCGCCTGTAACCAGGAAAGCCGCGCGCCAGCCGAACCAAAGTACGAGTAGGGGAGCCATTAAAGGTGTGACGATCGCGCCGATATTCGCACCGGCGTTGAAAACGCCGATCGCAAACGCCCGCTCTTGTTTCGGGAACCACTCGGTTACCGCTTTGATACCCGATGGAAAGTTGCCCGATTCACCCAGACCAAGCATGGCCCGAGCCGCAATAAACTGCCCAAGGCTGGTTGCCCCCGCCGTCGCCATTGCAGCGATGCCCCAAATTACGGCTGCGAGAGAGTAGCCGAACCTTGCGCCAAGACGGTCAATCAACCGCCCAAAGAAAATATAGCCGACCGCGTAGGCGAATTGAAATGCCGAGACGATGTTACCGTAGTCGGTCTCATTCCACCCATATTCCGCCTGCAGCGTCGGCTTGAGGACGCTGATCATTTGCCGGTCGATATAGTTGATCGTCGTGGCGAAGAACAAAAGCGCGCAAATGCCCCAGCGCACCCGGCCGACTCGTGACCCTTGCGGAACGGTATCGCTTACATCGGCCATGCTTCGCCTCTCCCCATCTACTCAGGATCTTCCGTCCTCGTTGCGAGCTTACTGCCCTTGTGCAGCCTTTAACGAGCATCGTACGACCATGTCATCCGTGAAGCGCGCTTCGACGTGGTTTCCAGGGCGGGCCTTATGCACCCCCGTCACCGCGCCGCTGGAAATCCATTGGCCGGCGCGCAGGGCAATCCCTCGAGCGGCCAACAGTTCGAGCAGGAAGCGTGCGGAGCCCAGGGCGCCGTCCGGAAAGTCCGCAGCGCGCCCGGTCCCGACGTCGCTTCCGTCGATACGAGTTCCAACCCGCCAATCCTGGAACCCGCTGTTCTGCCAATCCGGGATCGCGGGGCCGACCAGCAGGCCGTTATTATTGCCAAAGTCGGAGATTATCGCGACCGGCCCCAAATCGTTGATCGAACCGAGCGGGGAGCTGGCCACCTCGATCCCCACATGCACCGCGTCGATGAGATCGGCAGCCTCATGCAGTGTAAATTTTGTTTGCCCTTCGGCGGGTGCCTGTCCAATCCGCAAGAGAAATTCGGCTTCGGCCGCTGCAAAGCCGCCGGCGAACACCGGCATTGCGGGAGCCTCATCGCCACCGATGGTCGTGACGTCGAAGATCGGCCCTGCCAGGCGAGCGACTTTGTGTTGCTGAAAGAATGGCTCGCCGATGCGGCCAACCTTCCACCCCAGAACGGAGCGGGCCGATTCCGCAATCGCGCGGTCCTGGATCGCGTAGGCGTCCTCTAAGCGTGACGGAAGTTCGCCCGGATAGGAAGCAAGCGCGGTCGCAGTGCGGCGCGCGTCAAGAAAGCGGTGTGCGACTGCCGCGCGTTCATCCGTAACGGACGCCAAGTTGGTCCCCCTCCGATTTTCCAAATGTTACGTATTGGAAACCGGTGTCATTGACAATCGGCGATGTTAGGATGGAGCATTGGCACCGGTCACCACTGGCCCTATTCGTGTCGGAGGAGGGTGGATTGGCCAAGCGCAGCAGTAATGCCAACGGCGACCGTCCCGGTGGGAAGCCGACGATCAACGATGTCGCGCGATTGTCCGGCGTTTCCAAAAAGACGGTCAGTCGGGTCATCAACAATTCGCCGCTGTTGAACGACGAAACGCGCGAGCGCATTCTCAAAGTCATTGCGGAACTTGGGTACGTGCCGAATCCGCAGGCCCGCGCGCTAGCGCTGCGCCGCAATTTCCTGATCGGACTAATTCACGACAATCCCAATGCGCAGATGGTGCTCAATGTGCAGCACGGCATCCTCGAAGCGCTTCAGGATACGGATTTTGCGCTGGTCATCCGGCCGGTCGATCGGACATCGCCGCACATGCTCGATGACATCCGCAACTTCCTGGAGCGGCAGCGGCTGTTCGGGGTGGTGATCTTGCCGCCGATTTCGGAGAATGACCAACTCGCCCGCCTGTGCGACGAACTCGGCTGCCGATATGCCCGCATGGGATCGGCGGAGCTCGACGACCCGGACCACATGGTTGCGTCCAACGATCGCCAGGCCGTCCGCGAGGCCGTCGCCCACCTGGTTGAGCACGGCCACCGCACCATTGGAATCGTCCAGGGCCCGCACGGTTTCCGTTCGGCCACGGAACGCCGTCTCGGCTTCGAGGACGCGCTCAAGACCGCGAAGATCAAGCTTCCGCGCAGCCTGATGGCCGAAGGAAATTACACGTTTGAATCGGGGATTGCGGCCGCCAACCGGCTGCTTGACCTTGCGCCGCCACCGACGGCCATCTTCGCGTCGAACGACGAAATGGCGGCGGGCGTGGTTCATGCGGCCCGTCAGCGGGGGCTGAGCGTTCCCGAGGATTTGTCGATCATCGGGTTCGACGACACCAGCATCGCCGCGCACATGTGGCCCCCGCTGACGACGGTGCGCTGGCCGATCATCTCGATGGCGCGGTCCGCGGCGCTGAAGCTGGTCGGCGACGTCGCGCACCCTGACCGCGAAGTCGATGAACCCTCAATGTTCCTGTCGACATTGGTGCGCCGAAGCTCAGTCGCGGCACCGCGGCAGTGAGCGGAGCGCGTCGTCCATGCTGACTCGGCGCGGGTTCGTAGTTGGCACGGTGGCACTTCCCAGCATGGCCACAGCGGCATCGGTGGCGGGATATAGCGTGGTCGAAACTCGGGTCGGGCGAGTGCGCGGTTCGATCGAACAGGGACTGCATGTCTTCCGCGGCATTCGCTACGGGAATGCCAAGCGGTTCGAAGCGCCACGACCCGTGGCTGCCTCACAAACCATCACTGATGCGCTTGCGTTCGGGCCGTCGGCTCCGCAGCGCGGCAGTGCCTATTCGCCGCAAAGCGAAGACTGCCTGTTCCTCAACGTCTGGAGCCCGGAGGCGCGGAGCGGGCCTGCACTCCCCGTCATGGTCTATTTTCATGGCGGCGCCTATGCGACCGGGAGCGTCGCCGATCCGCTCAACGACGGTCGGCATCTCGCGGCGAAGAACGCGGTGGTGGTCACGGTCAACCATCGGCTGAACGCGCTCGGATATCTGTATCTGGCCCGCCTTGACGCCCGCTTTCCGGACAGCGGAAATGCCGGGCAACTCGACCTGGTGCTGGCATTGCAATGGATCCGAGACAATATCGCTGCGTTCGGCGGCGATCCGCGCCGCGTCATGGTGTTCGGTCAGTCCGGAGGCGGCGCCAAGATCGCAACCTTGATGGGCATGCCGGCGGCGACCGGGCTGTTCCATCGCGCTGCGACGATGAGCGGCCAGCAAGTGACGGCGTCGGGTCCTATGAACGCCACTGCGCGCGCCCGTGCCTTTCTTGCCCGGCTGAAAACCACCCCCGCAGAGGTCGCCACAATCCCAGTCGAGCGGATCGTCGAAGCGCTCGACACGGTGGATCCGATCATTGGCGGCGAGATCTACTTCGGGCCGGTGCTCGACATGACATGGTTGCGGCGTCACCCGTTCTGGCCCGACTCCAACCCGCAATCCAACGCGATCCCGATGATCCTTGGCAACACGCGCGACGAAACGCGCGGGTTCTTCGGGCGCGACCATCCAAAGATTGTCGGCCTTGGCTGGGGCAACCTTGCCGAGCGCATGGGCCCGGAGCTGCGGGTGGACATCGACCCGAGCTGGGTCGTCCAGGAATATCGCCGCATGTTCCCGGCCTACACGACGGAACAGATTTTCTTCGCCGCCACGACTGCCGGCCGCAGCTGGCGCGGACAGGTCGACGAAGCCGACGCGCGTGCACGCGCCAACGCCCCGACCTGGGTCTACCGGCTAGATTTTGCGTCGCCGCTGCAGCCCTGGCGCGGCGCGCCGCATACCCTCGACATCCCGCTCGTCTTTGGAACCCTCGATGCTCCGGGCTCGCTGACCGGGACCGGCGCGGCTGCCCGCGCGGTCAGCGACGCCATGATGAACCATTTTCTGGGACTCGCTCGGAACGGGCGCGCGCGCTGGCCGATGTATCGCCTGCCGCAACGGGCAACGATGATCTTCGATACGGCCGCGAGGGTCGAAAACGATCCGCGCGGTCGCGAACGCGAGCTGTTCGCCCGCGTCCCTTACATCCAGCCCGGCACCTAAAGCGTCGTCGCCGCCGGCAGCGGATAGTTCGTCACGCCGGAGTTCAGAACCGCACGCTTACGAAACTCCAAATTCGTCAATCGAACCGGTTAGAAGCCGAAGTTCAGCGTTCCCTGTATCGCTCGCGTCGCGACCGGCGTGAAACGCGGAGCGCTCGAGCCGGTACCGTAAGCGTTAATGCTGGTCGACAGATTGCCGAAGTAACGCTCGTTCAGCAGGTTGGAGACGTTCAACTGGAAGTAAGTCTTGTTACCCGGGATCATTCCGAGCCGAACCCGCGCGTCGAGATCGACCATCGTATATCCCTTGACGACCACGTCGTTGACGTCGGTCGCGAAACGCCGACCGACCCGCTTGGCCTGGATGCCGA
>JBDSZD010000074.1:0-1894 GCA_039925325.1 Sphingomicrobium sp. | reverse complement strand
TGTTGCAGTGCAGCAACAGGCCCGCTCCATTTAAGGCCGCGCTCACTCGTCCCGGACCGCGCGTGCTCTTCGCGGATGTACTTGGGGTCGAAAGCAGGACCTAGTCCCAGTCCTCCACGCCCCACCCTCGCTTAATCGCCATCTCCCGCAACTTCCCATGCGGGTTCACCGCCACGGCCTCATCCGCCCATTCGAACAATGGCGCATCTGACACATGGTCGGAGTAGAAACGGACGTGGCCGTGCTTGCCGATCAGGCCCTCCGCCTCCAGCCAAATGTCGAGCATGCGCTTCTTCGCGGGCCCGTAGCAATTCTCGCCCTCGATGCGAGCGACGAGCTTCTCTCCCAGGCCGAGCATGCTTCCGGTCGCCACCACATCGTCGAAACCAAGCCGCTCGGCGATCGCCGCCGCATAGAGCCGGTAGGAGGCCGTCGCCAGCACCAGCCGTCGTCCTTCGGCCTTGTCGCGCGCGATAGCCTTCCGCGCACCCGGCCGGATATTCCCGCGCACCGTCGCGTCGGCGAAGCTCTCAATCAGCGGCCTGAGGTCCGACGGGTGCACTAGCCCCCCCAGCATCAGCGCGTGGTTGATCTCCTTGAGCCGTCCACGGTCGATCAACTTGCCGACGTACGCAAGCATCGACAGTGCCGCCACCGGTACCAGCGCCAGCCGCCACGGCTGCCGCCGCCGCGCGCAATGAAGCAGAAAGGGCGTGTATGTCGCGTGGCGCGTGACCGTCCGGTCCATGTCATAGATGGCAAGATCGGTCATGCCTGACCCGCGATGATGGCCTCGACCAACGCATGGTCTTCGGGCTTATCGACGTCGATGGCGGCGCAAGGATCGGTCATTTCGATCATGCGGACGTCGATTCCGAGCTTGCGACCGACCACGGCCGCGGTCTGGTGCAAAGTGCGCAGCTTCAGGACCGCGCCCAGAAACAGAGCAGGCCCCAGCACCGACAGGATCCGCCAGCCCTTTTTGCGGTCCCGCTCAACCGACCGCCAGCGCTCGACGACCGGAAGAACTTTCGCCGATCCAAAGGCGAACAGGTTCGCGCCGCTATAGCTGCCACCGCGAAACCCGATCCAGGTTCGCTTCGCATTCGGAAAGCGGCGCAGCAAAGGCCGCCGCTCGACAAGTCCGATGGCGAGATCGGCGCCCGCCGCAAGCCGCGTGAACTCTGCGATCATCGCCGCATCAAGCAATGCGTGGTCGGCCGTCGTCACCAGTATCGGAAAGCGCGCCGAATGGTCGGCGACAAGCTCGGCAATCGTGCTTGCGATCGTGTCTCGCGATTTGCGGATCATCACTCGAGGATCGTCCGGCAGAACGGAGCGCAAATCTTCCGGGTCCTGCGTCAGCACAATGATGTCGCCGATCTCCGCGCTGGCGAGCAAGGTTCTGAGCGGGCGGAGCACCATCGGTTCGCCGGCAACTGGAAGCAGCGCCTTGTGTCCAAGCAATAAAGACCGAGTCAGTTGATCCCCGCCAGGTCGCGACCCCGCCAGCACGAATGCCGACCAGCTCATGTCTCCAGCCAGGATCGAATCGGCTCTCCGCGATCGGCGCGCGCCTTCGCCTGAGCCAGCCGGACGGCATGGAAAATCAGGCTGACCATCGTCCAAAGCGCGATCAATTCCAGCCCGACGTCGGGCCGCGCGAACAGCAAGGCCGCGACCAATATGACCATATTGGGATTGCGCCGCGCGGTGATCAGCCGGAACCGGCTGTCGATCCGCTGCCACACATGGATGTGCATTTTCTTGAAGCGCCGTACGAAATAGCCTTCGATCAGGCGCTGCAACACATAGCCGGCGATGATCGCGGTCATCAGCATGATGACATAGACCGGCTCCAGCGGAGTGCCATACGCCTCGAGCCCATGCTGCC
>JBDSZD010000073.1:0-7628 GCA_039925325.1 Sphingomicrobium sp. | reverse complement strand
TCAGGACGAGCACGGCAATGCCGGCCATAAGGGCGATGCTCATTAGTTCCCACCTCCGTCTGTCAAGCGATAGAGGTTTAGGGCAATCGTACCGCGGAGGTCCGTTTTATTGTCTGGTATCGCTCCTTGGCTTCCAGCGCAGCGAAAAACGATTGGCGTCAATAAAGTGAAAGCTTGATCTTCGGCATCTCCGCCGACCTCGCTCCGCAACAAGGTCCACGAAGCTTCCGGCGCCGCCCGTACGACGCATTCGCCGAGCGCCGACTCCTTTGCTTCGCGTTGGGAGCTTTCGACGCGCTTTAGCCAAAGCGGTTCGCCTAGGGACCAATCGGCCGGCGACGGGGTCCCGGTGGCGAAAGCAGGGTGAATCAGCGGGGGGCGATCGCGACGGACCTCGGGTGCTCCCCCTCTGTTCCTTCGTAGCAGCAAGGCTTCGGCAAACGCGTAGCGGTAATTCTTTGTGGTGGCCTTAAGGCCTAATACCGGCAAACGCCCTTGGGGCTGTCCTCCCACAATATAGACCGGCACCATACAATCGGGGTGGATGAGCCCGGGCTGGCCTGCCGAAACGGGGCTTATACCGACATACTTGCGCGCGTCGCTTGCATACCGCTTTGCCATGCAGTTCGCGAGATCGCGCATAACTATGCGACCGTCATTCTTAGGCAAGTGTGCCGCCGCAGCGAGGGCGGATAGGCACCCGAGTAGGGACCCTGCAAACGCAAGCTTCATTCCGCCGCCTCCAGCATCGTGCGTCCCGCCCGCTCGGCGATGCGCCGCTCGATTTCGGGGCGGAAGTGGCGGATCAGGCCCTGGATCGGCCAGGCGGCGGCGTCGCCCAATGCGCAGATGGTGTGGCCTTCGACCTGCTTGGTGACGTCGAGCAGGCGGTCGATCGTCGCGACGTCGGCATCGCCTTCGCGCAGCCGCTCCATCGTGCGCCACATCCAGCCGGTGCCTTCACGGCACGGGGTGCACTGGCCGCAGCTCTCATGCTTGTAGAAATAGCTGAGGCGGCTGATTGCGCGGACGATGTCGGTCGACTTGTCCATGACGATGACCGCCGCCGTGCCGAGGCCGGAGCCGAGCGCCTTAAGCCCATCGAAGTCCATTGGCGCGTCCATGATCTGCTCGGCCGGAACCAGAGGGACCGACGATCCGCCCGGGATGACGGCGAGCAGATTGTCCCAGCCGCCGCGGATCCCGCCGGCGTGGCGGTCGATCAGTTCGCGGAAGCTGATGCTCATGCTTTCCTCGACCACGCACGGCTTCATCACATGGCCGCTGATCTGGAACAGCTTGGTGCCTTCGTTCTTCGGATTGCCGAAGCCCGCGAACCATTCGGCGCCGCGCCGCAGGATCGTCGGGACCACCGCGATGCTCTCGACATTATTGACCGTGGTCGGGCAGCCGTAGAGGCCAGCGCCGGCCGGGAACGGCGGCTTGAGGCGCGGCTTGCCCTGCTTGCCCTCCAGGCTTTCGAGCATCGCGGTTTCTTCGCCGCAGATGTAAGCGCCCGCGCCGCGATGAACGAACAGGTCGAAATCGTAGCCGGAGCCAGCCGCATTCTTGCCGAGCAGGCCGGCGGCATAGGCCTCCGCAACCGCTTGCTCGAGCGCCTGCGTCTCCCGGATGAACTCCCCGCGCACATAAATGTACGCCGCCCGCGCGCGCATCGCGAAGCTGGCGAGCAGTGCGCCTTCGACCAATTTGTGCGGATCGTGGCGGATGATCTCGCGGTCCTTGCAGCTTCCGGGTTCGGACTCGTCGGCGTTGATGACCAGGAAGTTGGGTTTACCGGGCTTCGGCTCCTTCGGCATGAAGCTCCACTTCATCCCCGTCGGGAAGCCCGCCCCGCCGCGCCCGCGCAGGCCCGACGCCTTGACGATATCGATAATGCCGTCCTGGCCGAGCTTCATCAAATCGGCGGTTTTGTCCCAATCGCCGCGCGCCTGCGCTGCCTTGAGGCCGGGCGACTGGAAGCCGTAGACGTTGGTGAAGATGCGGTCCTTGTCGGAAAGCGCGGTGGTGGTGCCCATCAGGACTTCTTCCCGCGAATATATTTGGGCGCACCAATCGCGATCATAACCCAGCCGATGGCGAGCAACGGCAGGCCGCGCTTGAGCCATTCATCCAAGTAGGAGTTCGGCCCATCTCTCGGTGCCGCGACCATGCAACTCAGCATCAAGACGAAGCCGGCAGCGATGACGATGTTGATTATCCGATTCGCCCGGCTCTCACTATCCATGGCCATCAGCTAAGCCCCCCATTAGCGAACAGGTAGATCAACCCGATCACGATCAGGGCGATAATCCCAAACTTTATCATGCCGGTGATGAACTTGAACGCCAGGAAGGCGAGCACAACCGCGACAAGGATGGCGACGATGCTCATTTGATCCGCTTCGTCCCGAACTTGCTCTGAACGAGCATGACCACACCGACCACCACGGCAACGATAATCGCGACTTTGACCAGCTTCAGCACGAGACCGATCAGCAGGATCGCAATGATGACGGCGATAAGGATTCCGATCATTGGCGCGCTCCTTCTAGCCCCTCTCCCCATTGCGGGAGAGGGAGGGACCCGCAGCGAAGCTGTGGGAGGGTGAGGGCCTGGCGGGCGAGTTGGGTGCGACCCCTCACCCCGCTCACGCTACGCGCGAGTCGCCCTCTCCCGCACAGGGGAGAGGGGCTAGAAACAAACACCATCACCACTGCCCCCGATAATCGTAATTGCGCTCGGCCATCTTTTTCAGGCTGGTCGGGCCGCCCTCGGGACAACTAGTCTGGCGCTTGATCTGCGGTCCCGGCGTGGGTGTCTGGCCGGAGGCGAGCGCGTCGAGGATCGCGGTCATGCTCGCTTCGGTCAGATCCTCATAATTGTCGTCGTTGATCTGGACCATCGGCGCGTTGGCGCAGGCGCCGAGGCACTCGACCTCGGTCAGCGTGAACAGCCCGTCCGGGGTCGTGTGGCCTTTTTTTAGGCCCTTCGCGTAGCAGGCCTCCAGCACATCGTCCGACCCGCGCAACATGCACGGCGTCGTCCCGCACACCTGCACATGATAGCGGCCGACCGGCGCGAGGTTGAACATGGTGTAGAAAGTGGCGACTTCGAGCACCCGCACCGGCGGCATGCCGAGCTCAGCCGCGACATATTCCTGCACTGGAATCGGCAGCCAACCCTGCGTGTTGGTCTCCGCGCCCACCTGCCGCTGGGCGAGGTCGAGCAGGGGCAGGGAGGCCGACTGCTGCCGGCCCTCCGGATAGCGCGCGACGATCTCGGCGGCCTTCTTCGCGTTTTCCGGAGTCCAGGCAAAGCCGGACCAGCGCGCGCGAACTTCAGCCTCGTCGGGGATAATCGTCGGGCCGGACATCAAAAAGGTTCTTCCACTTCAAGCGGAATGCCCGTTGTGTCGATGCGTCTCTGAACGACTCGATCTCGCCTGACGAACCACACCACAGCGAAGACAACGGTCAGCAACCCAAGGATTGTCACAATCTCCGCAAACAGCGTTGTCCTATCGACGTATTGGAGGCCGAACAGAATCGGAATTGCGACGAGACCAATGAAAGCTCGAAGGTTGTTGAAGCGCCACAAGCCACGCGAGCCATAGTTCTCCGGCATCTCAAATGAGGCGTCCACCGCATCGTTCATGTCGCGGGGTGTGAAGCTCACCGGTCGCACTCCCCGAACACGACATCAATCGCGGAAAGCACCGCGGTCGTGTCGGCGAGCATGTGGCCCTTCATCATGAAGTCCATCGCCTGCAAATGGCTGAATGCGGTCGGGCGGATCTTGCAGCGGTAGGGGCGGTTGGTGCCGTCGGCGACGAGATAGACGCCGAACTCGCCCTTGGGGCTTTCGGTCGCGACATAGACCTCGCCCGCGGGCACGTGATAGCCTTCGGTGTAAAGCTTGAAGTGGTGGATCAGCGCTTCCATCGACATCTTCATTTCGCCGCGGGGTGGCGGCATGACCTTGCGGTCGAGGGTGCCGACCGGCCCCTGCGGCATTTCCTTGAGGCACTGGCGCGCGATCCGCCAGCTCTGCCGCACTTCCTCGACGCGGACCATGAAGCGGTCGTAGCAATCGCCGTTGGTGCCGACCGGAATGTCGAACTCCATCTGGCTATAGACTTCGTAGGGCTGGCTGCGGCGGATGTCCCACGGAATGCCCGCGGCGCGGATCATCGGGCCGGAGAAGCCCCAGGCGATCGCGTCGTCCTTGCTGACCAGGCCGATGTCGACGTTGCGCTGCTTGAAGATACGGTTGTCGGCGACCAGGCTGATCGCGTCCTCGAACAGTTTCAACCGGTTATCGAGGAAGTCGCCGATCATGTTGAGCACTTTGGGCGGGATGTCCGCGTGCACGCCGCCGGCGCGGAAGTAATTGGCGTGCATCCGCGCGCCCGACACATGCTCGTAGATTTGCATGAGGTCTTCACGCAGCTCGAACAGCCACAGGTTTGGCGTCATGGCACCAACGTCCATGATGTGGCTGCCAAGGTTGAGCATGTGGTTCTTGATGCGGGTCAGCTCCGCCATCAGCACGCGGATATATTGCGCCCGGATCGGCACCTCGAGCCCCATCAATTTCTCGATCGCGAGCACGAAGCTATGCTCCATGCACATCGGCGAGCAATAATCGAGCCGGTCGAAGTAAGGCAGCGCCTGCGCGTAGGTCTTATACTCGATCAATTTCTCGGTGCCGCGATGGAGCAGGCCGATATGCGGATCGACCCGCTCGACGATCTCCCCGTCAAGCTCCATGATCAGCCGCAGGACGCCGTGCGCGGCGGGATGCTGCGGGCCGAAATTGATGGTGTAATTGCTGACGGCCTCGTCGCCCGCGGTGGGTTCCGGCGAGCCAAGTGTCATATCCAGGGTCCGGGTGTCGGTCACAGCCAGATCCTCCCCGGAACGGGGAGGTGGCGGCACGAAGTGCTGACGGAGGGGGCTACGAACCCGCTCCACGCCCCCTCCACCATGCTGCGCATGGTCCCCCTCCCCGTCCCGGGGAGGATTTCAAGAGCGTTCACGCCGCGCCTCCACCGGGACGGCGGCCCGCGCCCTTTGGCTTGGGATCAGGCGTCGCGCCGGGCTTGCTGACTTCGCTCTCCGCTTTCGCTTTGGAGGATTTGCGCGCGTCCGTATGGGCTTGCGCGTTGGCCGGAGCCCCGCCGCCCGTATCGGACGGCTTTTCAGTCGTTCTCGGCGTTTCGCCCGGCTGCTCGGGCTTGCCCTTTTCATCGCCGGGCAGGAAATACTCCGGACCCTCCCACGGCATCAGGAAGTCGAAATTGCGAAAATCCTGCGGCAGCGACACCGGCTCATAGACCACGCGCTTTTCCGCTTCCGAATAACGCATTTCGACATGGCCGGTCAGCGGGAAATCCTTGCGCTGCGGATGACCTTCAAAGCCGTAATCGGTGAGAATTCGCCGAAGGTCGGAATTGCCTGCAAAAGCGACCCCGTACATGTCGAATATTTCGCGTTCGAGCCATCCGGCCACCGGCCACAGCGCGGTCACGCTCGGCACCGGCTGAACTTCGTCGGTGGAGAGCTTGACGCGGATGCGCCGGTTCAAAGTCAGTGAGAGCAAGTGGTAAACCACTTCGAACCGTTCCGCCCGGTCGGGGTAATCGACGCCCGCCATTTCCATCAATTGCTGGAATTCCAGGCCCGGCGTGTCGCGCAGCGCCGTAAGCACCGCGACGATGCTGTCGCGCGCCACGGTCAGCGTCACTTCGCCAACGAGGTCCTTCGCCTCGAGCAAGGCAGCGCCAATGGCGGCCGTGGCGGCATCGACCAGGCCTTCATTCGAAGCGGTTTGCGGAACTTGCGAGGCCAGCATCAGAATCCCACCAGATCCCGTTCATGCTGAGTAGCCATTGAGCGAAGCCGAAATGGCGTATCGAAGCACGTCCTTCGATACGCGGCCTTCGACGGGCTCAGTCCACTACTCAGGATGAGCGGTTGGGTGATTAGGGCAAGCATCACCGCCGGATCGTCCCTTCACGGCGGATTTTCCGTTGCAACTGCATGATCCCGTAAAGCAAAGCCTCGGCAGTCGGCGGGCAACCCGGCACGTAAATATCGACCGGCACGATGCGGTCGCAACCGCGCACCACCGAATAGCTGTAATGATAATAGCCGCCGCCGTTGGCGCAGCTGCCCATCGAGATCACATATTTGGGATCCGACATCTGATCGTAGACCCGCCGAAGCGCCGGAGCCATTTTGTTGCACAGCGTTCCCGCAACGATCATCACGTCCGACTGACGCGGGCTGGCGCGCGGAGCAACACCAAATCTTTCAAGGTCGTAGCGCGGCATGTTCACATGAATCATCTCAACCGCGCAGCATGCCAAACCGAACGTCATCCACCACAAGGACCCGGTGCGCGCCCAGGTGAACAGATCCTCCGCGGAGGCCACCAGAAAGCCTTGCTCGTCGAGCTCCTCGCGCATTGCCGCGAATTTCTGCATGTCGACGCCGCCCGGCTCAAGACCGGCGGCGCGCGCAATCTCATCCTCGGTCGGTCGACCCGGCGGCGTTTCGCCACGGCTCAGGATCACTCCCATTCGAGAGCGCCTTTCTTCCACGCATAAGCGAGCCCAAGAGCGAGTTCGGCCAGGAACACCATCATCCCGATCCAGCCGGTCCAGCCGGTGCCTTCGAGCGACACCGCCCATGGGAACAGGAAGGCGGCTTCGAGGTCGAAAATGATGAACAGGATCGCCACCAGATAGAAACGCACGTCGAACTGCGCGCGGCTGTCTTCGAACGCCGGGAAGCCGCACTCATATTCGCTGAGTTTTTCAGGGCTTGGCTGATGCGCGCCGGTGAAACGGCTGACGATCATCGGCAGCACGACGAAAGCGGTCGACAGCCCCAAAGCGATGGCCAGGAACAGCAGGATCGGCAGATATCCGAAGGCGACGCTGGCCAAGGGGGAACTCCAGTACGCGGGAACGTGGCGGCGCTTTAGGACAGGGCGATGCAGCGGGCAACGGGAATTCCCTCTAAAACCCTATCCCCGGATCGCCCCCGCAATCAGCTTCTGCATGCGGCTGTGGATCGAGCTCGACGCGGCGATATATTCGCCCTTCTCGTACGCGCGGTCGGCCCCGCGGAAATCCGTGACGAAACCCCCCGCTTCCTTGACCAGCAGGATGCCCGCGGCTCCGTCCCAAGGTGACAGCCCGCTTTCCCAATAGCCGTCGAAGCGGCCTGCCGCGACCCACGCCAGGTCCAGCGCCGCCGACCCGTAGCGGCGGATACCGGCGACTTCCGGGCCGATGGCTTCATAGATCCGCGCCCATTCGGACGGGTCACCACGACCCTTGAACGGAATGCCGGTGGCAATCAGCGCATCGTCGAGGTCGCGGCGTGCAGCGACGCGAAGCCGGCGATCCTGGAGCCACGCACCCCTGCCCTTTTCCGCCCAGAAGGTTTCGTCGGTGAGCGGCTGATAGACCAGCCCGCAGCTGATCTCCGCGCGGCCGTCGGGCCGTTTTTCCTCGACCGCAATCGAAATCGAGAAATGCGGTACGCCGTGAAGAAAGTTGGTGGTGCCATCGAGCGGATCGACGACCCAGCGCGGCTTGTCGGGATTGCCCGGAAT
>JBDSZD010000072.1:0-4408 GCA_039925325.1 Sphingomicrobium sp. | reverse complement strand
CACCCGCAAGTCCGTGACGACATCGACGATTCCCAGCCCCGGTATGGCGTAGCGCTTGAGCCCGCCCGAAAGCATCACCTCGAACCGTCCAGTCACCAGGTCGATCAGCAGCGACACCTTGCCGGACAGCTGATTGCTCGTGAGCCTCAGCGCATCGCCGCGAACCAGCTTGGGCGTGATCGCAAGCATTCCCTCCAGCCGCGCGTTGGCGAGGATCGCGCCCGCTTCATCGCCGACGCCCGTGATCGCCCGCGCCGAGAGCCTGAGCGGCACACGCATCGGCCAGGCCGCAAGCTGGCCGCGGCCTTCCGCCCGCACATCGACAAAACCGGTATCGTCGAACGCCATGACCGGCGAGGTGAGGCGATAGGAATAGTCCGCGCGGTCGAATGCGCCGTCCAGGGTCCACACCATGCGGACATGGCGGCCGCGCATATTCGGGAACAATGCAGCGGGCCGCAGCAGATCGACACCAAGCCGCAGCTTCCGATAGCGACCGCCGGCGAGATCGACCGCGCCCTTCACGACCGCACGAAGCGCGGGCGACGATAGTGACAGCTGCCCGTCGAGCACTCTATCGACCAGACGTCCATCGCCCCGCACCGAAATTCTGGGAGTGATCAAGCGCTGCATCTTGCCGGTGAGGAATTGCGCCGCAGCGACATCGCCGTTGAGCCTGTATCGTCCGGCATCCACGCCGAGCGCCAGCCTTGCCGCGGGACGACCGGACAGATTCAACGCTGCACTTCCCCGCCAGCGGCTCCAGCTGCCGTCCCCGCCGATGGTGAGATCGATTGCGCGCCGCATGTTGAGCAACGCCGGAAACAGCCCGTTCGCGGGCGACAATATCCTCGCGTCGAGGTCGAACCTGTCGCGGGCCGGCTGTGCATCGAGTGCGAACACCGCCCGATCACCGCTTTCGACGTCAATTGCCAATTCGACCATCGCCCGGCCCGCACGGATATCCGCACTGCCCCGGACCCGCCCTCTTTGCGGCTTGCCGGTCACCGCCGCGCCAAGTTCCAGCCGGTCGATCCGAAATTCTCCGATGTGCACGTCGAAGCCCGGGAGGATCGATCCGCTGCGCGTACCCGGCTTCAGCTGCGGCACCCGGATGAGCACAACATTGCGGGACGTCAGCCGATCGACGTGCAAACTGTTGTACAGCCACGCGCCGGGCGCCCAATCCAACTCGATCTCGCGGCTGACGAGAAACACGCCGGCGGAATCCGCCACTGCGACATCGCGCAGCCGGGACTTGCCGAAGATCGACCCGTCGATCCGGCCGATACGGATTTTGAGACCGGACGACGTCTCAAGACCGGATATTCGGTCGATGATGAAACGGTGGCCCGGCGCCGTGTCGAGCAATACCAGCGCAATCGCAGCCAGCAGCAGCAACGACACCAACAGCGCAAGCAGCTCGACAGCAAGCCGCCTCGGCCAGTCCGGCTTGACCCGCCACCGGTCCGAGTTGGGCCGCGCACCCTGTTCTGCCGCGGCCTTGCTCACCTAAAACGCCTGGCCGAGCGATACGGTGACTGCAATCCGTCCATCGCCGTCGCGCGGATTGAGCGGGGTGCCGACATCCACGCGGATCGGCCCGAAGCTGGAATAATAGCGCAGTCCGACGCCGGCCCCGAACTGCCAGTCGTTCAGCGAAGGCAAGCGCCGGTTGGTCAGCGAGCCGCCGTCGAAGAACGGAACCAGCCCGAAATTGCCTCCGAACGCGTCGATCCGTACCCGGGCCTCGAGCGCGAACTCGGCAAGGCTACGCCCACCGGTGGGATCGCCGTCCAGATCGCGCGGGCCCAAGCGCTGATAGCCATATCCGCGAACCGATCCGCCGCCGCCGGAATAGAAACGGCGCGTCGGCGCGATCGAAAAAGCATCCGCGCCGACGATACTGCCCAGCCGTATCCGCCCCGCGGCGACGACCGTCGAAGTGATCGGGCGATAGGTGCTGGCGTCGAGCTGCGCACGCCCATAACCCATACTCCCCCCCGACCGGCTGATTTCCGGACTGGCCCGACCCACCAGCCGGATGCCCCGCGTCGGGTCGAGCAGGCTGTCGGTGGTGTCAAAGCCCAGACTGAGCGGAAGGGCGGCAATCAGGAAATTCCGCGTCCGCTTGGCGCCGGAAATGTCGAACGCGCCGCGTTCGCGCGTGGCAAGAATTTCCCCGCCACCGCTCCACGTCCACTTCTTGTGCCAGATGATGTTGCTTTGCCGCTCGACATAACCCGCGAGCAGGATCGTCTTGGCTTCATACGCGTCGCGATCGGTGTGGCTGGCGGACGCCTGCAAGTTCAGCACCTGGTCGCGCCGCACGAAATTATTGCGCCGGAACTGGACCGCGGCGAGCTGTTCCTGCGTGCCCGCCACCCCGCGCACGGTCAGCGCGCCCTCCGGGTTGAACAGATTGCGGTGTTGCCAGCTTGCTTCGGCCCGAACGCCTTCGCCGGTTTCATAACCAAGCGCACCGCCGACCGTCCGCATCGGCGCAGGATCGAGATGGACGGCAAGGTCGACCGTTTGTCGGTCGGCTCCCGGCACGACTTGCACCTCGGCTGCTGCGACCAGGCCGGTGGCGATCAACGCCCGGCGCAGATCGTCCACGTCCGACCGCTTGAACGGCTCGCCGGGCCTGAACCGCGCAATGCGACCGACATGGGCTGCGCTGAACGGCGGCCGTCCGCTCACCCGGATCTCCCCGAATGAAGCGCGCGGACCCGGTTCGACCGGTAGCACCAGCGTTGCGCGGCGGGTTGCGTGATCTACCTCGATCACCTGACCGCCGGTCTTTGCGAGTGCGAATCCCTGTTCGCCCAGAGCCACCTGTAGCGCGGTTGCGCCCGCGATTACGTCCTGCGCGATGACCGGATCGCCGGCCTTCACCGCGAAAACGCTTCTGAGCGCCTCGGCCTCCGGACCTGCATTGCCCAGCCCGGGGAGTTCCACCGATTGAAACAGATATTGCTGGCCTGGGTCGGCCGCCAGCACGACGCGGAGCGAAGCGCCGCTTTCGATCCGTGGCTCCACTACCGCATCGTAAAACCCCTGGCTGCGCAGGAGTTCGGCGAGAAGTTCGGCGTCCGCCCGCGATCGGCGATCGATCTGCGCCGCGTTTGCCGTCGCCTTGCGGTTTCCTTCCAGGGCCGATTGCGTGCGGAACTGGGTCGCTAGTTCGTCGGCATTGCCGACGGAATTCAGACCCTCGATCCCGACCGTATATGTGATGTCGGAACCAGCATCGGCGCGCACCGACGGAACGAGCGTGGGGTTCGCATTTACCGGCCGGGGCTCCGGCAGGGTCAGGTCCGGCCATTCCACGCCGAGGTCCGGCATCGGAGCGATCGGAGCGGAGGGGTCAAGCTCGGGCGGTTCTGGCGTCGGCGTGGTTTGCGCCATCGTGGTTCCCGCAAACGCGCCTGCGCAAACCGCCGCACATAACAGTCGCGCAGCCGCCTGCGCCTTTCCCCGCCCGATCATCGCTTTGGCTGTACCCAGAGCGTCTGAACCGCGCCAGTATGAAGGTATTGACCGTCTAGTGAATGGTCCCGCGAACTTCGTCGTCGCTCAGGGTCGCAATCACGCGCTCGATCTGACGCCAGTGGCAGAAACGCACGACATTGCCCGCGTCGCGGCTGCGTTCCGCGCGCGCCGCCGCTTCAAAGCCGGCATCGTCTCCGAACCGATCGATCAGTTCGGAGGCGTCGGTGATGGCTGCGCGCCCGGTGATGAAAGGGAATTCCATGAACCACGCTTAACCGCACTCCCGTTTCCGGACTGCGGAGGAACGTCGTTTACATCCCATTGACCATGGCGGAGCCGGTTCACCAGAAGACATTAAGCTGGAGCTATCGGGCCGGCCCTGCCATTGGCGGTCCATGGGACAGCGCGTGACGAAGGCCGGTGGATTTTTCCTGACGATCACGATCCTCGGCGGGTTCGCGCTTGGAGTCGCTGCCGGTGAGCCAATGAAGGGCGTGCTCATCGGCACCGCAATCGGCGCTTTCGCCGCGGTCCTGCTGTGGCTGGCGGACCGGCGACGCTGATCAGACCAGCTTGCGCCCGGTCCAGATTACCCGGCCGATACATTTGACCGAGTCCATGTCGCAGTCGGGCCAGTCGGGATAGGCCGGATTATCCGACTGGACGGTCACGCGCCGCCGCATCGGATTGAGCGCGATCCGCTTGACCACCAGCGCATCGTCCACCCGCAGCACATAGATGCCGTCGCGAATCCGCTCTTCACGATCATCGTGGTCGATCAGGAGATCGTCGCCGGGATTGAGCGTCGGCGCCATCGAATCCCCCTCCACCCGGACGATCGAAAGTTTCGATGCGGGCGTTGCGGTCAGCGATTTCAGCCAGCGTTCGTCAAACGCAAAATAGGGTTTGCCGG
>JBDSZD010000071.1:0-3471 GCA_039925325.1 Sphingomicrobium sp. | reverse complement strand
GTGCCCTTGCCCGCGCCGGGTGGTCCAAGGAGGATGATGTTCACGGCAGTTCCCCTGTTGCGCGTGGACGGAGCCTAGCGCTTGCGCGCGCCCTTCAGCTTCGCCTTTTTGATGAGATCGCCATATTGGTGCGCGATCAAATGGCTCTGGATCTGCGCCACCGTATCCATCGTCACATTGACGACGATCAGCAGGCTGGTCCCGCCCAGCGCGAAATTGAAGCCAGCCCCCTTGGCCAGAATTTCCGGGATCAGGCAGATCAGCACGAGATAGGAAGCGCCGACCACGGTCAGGCGCGTGATCAGATAATCGAAATATTCCTCGGTCTGCTTGCCCGGCCGCTTGCCGGGAATGAAGCCGCCGTGGCGCTTGAGGTTCTCGGCGGTTTCCTCGCTGTTGAACTGCACCGCCGAGTAGAAGAAGCAGAAGAAAGCGATGCCCACGGCGTACAATGCGAGATAGAGCGGCGCGCCGTGCTGGAGATAGGTGCTGACGGTGATCAGCCAATCCCCCGAATTGCTGTCCGCATTGCTACGTGCGCCCGCCATCTGCAGGATCGTCAGCGGCATAAGCAACAGCGACGAGGCGAAGATCGGCGGGATCACGCCGGCAATGTTGAGCTTGAGCGGAAGGTGGCTTCGCTCCTGCTGCATTCCGCGCGCGGTTTGCCGTTTGGGATATTGAATCAGGACCCGGCGCTGGGCGCGCTCCATGAAGCAGATGAAGAGGACGAGGCCGACTGCCAGCGCGATGATGCCCAAGATGGTCAGCGGGCTGGTGGTGCCGGTGCGGGCACCCTCCAGCAGCTGCGCGAGACCCTGCGGAAGGCGCGCGACAATACCCGCCATGATGATCAGCGAAATGCCGTTGCCGATGCCGCGGCTGGTGATCTGCTCGCCGATCCACATCAGGAACAACGTGCCGCCGACGAGACTGATCGAGGCTGCAACCCGGAACAGCCAGCCGGGCATAACGACCGCGGCAATGCCTTGGGTGGCTCCGAGACTCTCCAGCCCGACGGCAATCCAATAACCCTGGACCATGGTCAGCCCGACGGTCAGGTAGCGGGTGTATTGATTGAGCTTCTTACGGCCCGACTCGCCGTCCTTCTTCAGCACCTGCCACGGCCGGTACAGGGTCGCGCCGAGCTGCACGACGATCGACGCAGTGATGTAGGGCATGACCCCCAATGCGACGATGCTCATCCGCTCGAGCGCGCCGCCGGAGAAGGTGTTGAAGACGTCGAGGATGCCGCCGCCCTGGGTCTGGTACAATGCCGCCATGGCCGCGGGGTCGATCCCGGGCATCGGCACGTAGGACAGGAACCGGAACAGGATCAACGCCCCGATCGTGAACCACAGCCGCTTCTTGAGCTCGGTTGCTTTCGAGAAACTCGAAAACGAGATGTTGGAAGCCATTTGTTCGGCTGCGGATGCCATGAGACGGTTTGTTCCTAAACTTCAGCTCGCCGGTCCGACGAGCGCCCCCAAGTTCCGCTCATCCTGAGTAGCCGGTGAGCTTGTCGAACCGCCGTATCGAAGGACGGTCCTTCGATACGGGACTTCGGCTTCGCTCAGTCCCTACTCAGGATGAGCGGGTTTTAGAGTATATAGTGCAAGTTCGGCTGTTGTCAGGCCTTCTTGGCGGACTTGGCGGCCTTGTCGTCGAGACGGGCCTGGCGCGCCTTGCCCTTCTTGGCTTTGGCCAATTCCGCCGGATCCTTGCGTTCGATGATTTCGACCGACCCGCCGGCCTTTTCCACGGCTTCGCGTGCGCCCTTCGAAACGCCGGCGACGCGGAATGCGAGCTTGGCGCTGAAGTCACCCTTGCCGAGCAGGCGAACGCCGTCCTTGCCGCCGCGTGCAAGGCCAGCGGCCTTGAGCGCATCATGGTCGAGCGTGCCCTTGGCATCGAGCTTACCGGCGTCGACCAGCTTCTGGATCGCGCCCAAATTTACTTCGGCGAAGTCGCGCGCAAAGATGTTGTTGAAGCCGCGCTTCGGCAACCGCATGTGGAGCGGCATCTGGCCGCCTTCGAAGCCGGCGATCGAAACGCCCGAACGGCTGGTCTGGCCTTTCTGCCCGCGCCCGGCGGTCTTGCCCTTGCCCGAGCCGATGCCCCGGCCGACGCGCATGCGGCCCTTGCGGGCGCCGTCATTGTCGCGGATTTCGTTCAGTTTCATATCGTGCACTCGCTTTCGCTTTTGTCGCGCTATTCCCTCTACCGCTTCGCGGGAGAGGGAGGGAGCCCCGGAGGGGCGGAAGGGTGAGGGCTGTGCGGTTCGCCCGACAGTCCCCCTCCCCGGCCCTCACCCGCGAAGCGGGAGAGGGAGATTTCGTTACGCCTTTTCGACGCTTACCAGATGCGCGACCTTGCGCACCTGGCCGAGCACTTCCGGCGTGCTTTCGACATCGACCGAACGGCGCATCTTGTTCAGGCCCAGGCCGACGAGCGTCGCGCGCTGGGTCTTGTCGCGGCGGATCGGCGATCCGGTCTGCGTGATCTTGATTTTGGCCACTGAAGTTACTCCGTAATCGCTTCGGCCTGAGCCTCGGCTTCGGCGGCGCTTGCACCACCGCGCCCAAGCAGGTCGGCGACCTTCTTGCCGCGGCGCTGGGCGACCGAGCGCGGGCTGGTCTGTTCCTTGAGCGCCTCGAACGTGGCGCGGATCATGTTGTAGGGGTTGGACGTGCCGACCGACTTGGTGACCACATCGTGGACGCCAAGGCTTTCGAACACGGCGCGCATCGGGCCGCCGGCGATGATGCCGGTACCCGCGGGCGCGGTCCGAACGGTCACCTTGCCGGCGCCGAAATGGCCATTGCCGTCATGATGCAGCGTGCGGCCGTCGCGCAGCGGAACGCGGACCATCGCCTTTTTCGCGGCGGCAGTCGCCTTGCTGATCGCTTCGGGCACTTCGCGCGCCTTGCCATGACCGAAACCGGCGCGGCCCTTGCCGTCGCCGACGACTACGAGCGCGGCAAAGCCGAAGCGCTTGCCGCCCTTCACGGTCTTCGAGACGCGATTGATATGGACGAGCTTTTCGATCAATTCCTCGCCGCCGTCGTCGGCGCCGCCGCGACCGCCACGACGATCATCGCGTCGTCCGCGATTGCCGCCGCCGCTTCGATTGTCGCGGCCACCGCCGCCACCGCCACGTCCGCCACGCGGACTGCGCGGGGCCCGAGCTTCTTGTGCCGGTTCCGCCGAACTTGGCGCTTCGGCCGGAGCGGAAGCTTCAACCGGAGCTGCTGTTTCCGCCGGAGCGGCTTCAGCAGGAGCGTCGGCTACCGGGGCCGGAGCGTCGGTAGCGACTTGCGGGGTTTCGTTCTCGTCAGCCATGCTCAAAACTCCAGCCCGCCTTCGCGGGCACCGTCGGCGAGGGCTTTCACCCGGCCATGGAAAAGGAAGCCGCCACGGTCGAACACGACCTTGGAGACGCCGGCCGCCTTGGCCCGCTCGGCGAGGGTC
>JBDSZD010000070.1:0-3487 GCA_039925325.1 Sphingomicrobium sp. | reverse complement strand
TGCCCTTGGGAATTACCCAGCGCTTCGTCGCGCGCGTGGTCACGAGCAGCACGGCGACTGGAGAATCCAGCGCCGGACCCGACGATCGATATGGAAGAGCAGCAATTTGTCTGATCGTCGCCCCTTTTGGTGGTTTGAAAGCGAGCCCTGCAGTCGTCCAGCTATGACCGGTTAGGCTCGAATCATGCAAGATGCCTGTTAGTTCAGCACATAAAAGAAAGTCGAGGGCACTCCTGGCTCGCGACGCGAAGCAAGTCGAGCGCGGCGACCGTATTGATGTTCGGAATCTCATTTGAATAGCGCACGGTCCGCGCGAATGTGACATCCGCCCAATGACGGACGGCGCGGTTCGCCGGATCAACGAGAAAATTGTCGAGTTGCTCCGATAAGCTGGCCGGCCAGTAGCCGAACAAGGGTTGGCCGGTGACTATGGCCGGCCCATCGCAACCGAGCCGCCGCGCCAGGTCGGGCGGCACCAACGGTGTGTCGCAGGCCGATGTAAGCACGCCGCTAAAGCCCTCGACGCGCGCATGGTGCAGTGCCGCAGCCAGTCCGCCCAACGGACCCATGTCCGGAAACGGGCGATCCGCGATGCAGCGATAGCCAGGCTCGTCGCGCCCGCAAATTACCAGCTGGTGGACCTGCGCGGCGAGACCCGCGATGACATGGTCGATCATGCGCAACCCGCCCAGCGTCGATACGGCCTTGTCGCTGCCAAACCGGCGCGACTGACCGCCGGCGATCACGGCACCCAGCATGGCTTTCGAGCGAGTTTGCTCACGTGACAAGCGCTGGCTCCCGTTCGGCAAGGATTCGGGCAAGTTCCGGTCGGCACGATCCGCAGTTTGTCCCGGCGCGCGTGACCGATCCGATGGCGGCTACGCTGGCGGCGCCGGCCTCGCCAATCGCCTTGCAGATGGCGCTCCGCCCGATGTTGAAGCACACGCAGATTGCCGGCTCGACGCTGACGGATCGGCCCGGTGCGCGCGCGGCGAGGTAGGCGAACAGCGGGGCGGCTTGCTCGTCGGCGAGCTGTGCGATCAGCCAGTCACGCGGCGGGAGGTCGCCATGGCGCGCCACGAACAACGCGCCTGCCAGGCGTCCGCCATTCGTGATCACCATACGCCGAACCCCGCGTGTCGCGTCCGAGGCCTCGATCAGCTCGCCCTCGGGCAGCAGCCGCTTCAGCCGGCCCTCGTCTCCATTGCCGGCGAGCTCGAATAGCCAGCCGCCCGCGACCTTGACCTTGGTCCACCACAAACAGCCGGGGTCTTCGGGCGGGGCCTCGTGCATCAGCAGGAATGCGCGCCATTCGGGTACGACCTTCTCGATCTGGGTCGCCGTGAGTTTGAGACCCGGCTGGCCAGATACGGGATCAACCGCGTCACTCACGAGCAGACCGGCTCGGCCACCGCTGGAGACGCGATCGGTCCAGTGAATCGGTACGAATATTTCGCCCGGGCGCTGCGCCTCGGTAATGGCGACCCTAAAAATGCTGTCGCCATGTTCCGTTGAAACCCGGGCAAGATCGCCGTCGCCAAGATGGGAAGCACAAGCATCGTTCGGGTGCACCTCGACCAAAGGTTCGCGGCGATGTTGCGACAGCCGGGGAGACAGCGCCGTCCGTGTCATGGTGTGCCATTGGTCGCGGTAACGGCCGGTGTTGAGCATCATGCCGGATTCGAGCGGCGGCTGGTCAACGGTAATCAACCTTGCCTGAGTTCGCGAAAATGCCAGCCGCTCGCCGCCCCACTGAAACGGCGGCAAGGTTTCGAACTCATTGTCGCTGATGCTCGACCATGCGCCCAAGTCCAGCCGGCGAGTGCCTTCGTTTTCAAACGCGGTTAGCGCGCAATGCTCGCGGAATACCGCCGCCGGGCTGTCCCAGGCGAACTGCTCGCCAAACCCCATGCGGCCCGCGACTTGGGCGATGATCGACCAGTCGGCGCGTGCTTCGCCAGGCGGCGCAAGGAATGGGCGCTGACGGCTGACCCGCCGTTCCGAATTGGTTACCGTGCCGTCCTTCTCTCCCCAGCCAAGCGCCGGCAAGCGGACGTGGGCGAGCCGCGCCGTGTCCGTATCGGCGATGATTTCGGAGACGACCACGAACGGGCATTCGGCCAGTGCTTGGCGGACCTTGCCGGCATCGGGCATGCTGACCGCCGGATTGGTCGCCATCACCCACAAGGCCTTGATGCGGCCTTCGCCCACTGCCTTGAACAGATCGACCGCCTTGAGACCGGGCCGCTGCGCCATATTCGAGGTGCCCCAGAAGCGGCCCACCCGATCGATATCCTCCGGCGTAAAACTCATATGGGCTGCAAGCGCCGAGGACAGGCCGCCTACTTCACGCCCGCCCATCGCATTGGGCTGACCGGTGATCGAGAAAGGCGCTGCGCCCGGCTTGCCAATCCGATCCGTGATCAAATGCAGGTTAATGATCGCGTTCGCTTTGTCGGTGCCGTGCGTGGACTGATTTACGCCCTGGCTGAACATGGTGACGGTGCGCGGCGTGGCTGCGAACAGTTCGTAGAACGCACGCACGTCCTCCGCCGGCAGATCGCAGGTAGCCGCGGCCTGCTCTACGCCGTAGCTCGCCAGGCCGTCCCAATAATCATCCGGCACGGTGACTCGCTGCGCCACCGCGTCCGGGCTGATATCCCCACGGGCCAGCAGGTAAGCTTCGAGGCCCTTGAACAAGGCGATGTCCGTTCCGGCGCGCAGCTTGAGGAACAGATCGGCACCCTCGGCAGTCTCGGTCCGCCGAGGATCGAGCACCACCAGCCGGGTGCCGCGCCGTTCGCGCGCCGCCTCGATCCGCTGCCAGACGACCGGGTGGCACCACGCGGTGTTGGACCCGACGAGAACCACCAGATCGGCCTCGTCGAGATCATCGTAACAAGCAGGGACCAAATCCTCCCCGAACGCGCGATTGTGGGCGGCGACGGCGCTTGCCATGCACAGCCTGGAATTGGTGTCGATGTTGGCCGACCCAATGAAGCCCTTCATCAGCTTGTTCGCGGCGTAATAGTCTTCCGTCAGCAGCTGGCCAGAAACGTAGAAGGCGACGCTGTCCGGCCCATGCTCGGCGATGGTGGCGCTGAACCGCTCGGCGACCAGGTCGAGCGCATCGTCCCAGCTCGCCTGGCAATTGCCGATCGTTGGATGAAGCAGTCGGCCCTCAAGCCCGATCGTCTCGCCGAGATGCGTGCCTTTCGAGCAGAGCCGACCATGGTTGGCCGGGTGGTCGGGGTCGCCAGCGATGTTTGCTGATCGTGGTCCTGTACGCTTCGCAAGAACGCCGCAGCCAACCCCGCAATATGGGCAGGCGGTGCGAACAAAATCCACTTCGGGCGGCCCGATCAAATGGCTACGCCCCGCAATGCCGCGCCCCAGGTCGTCCGCCACCTGCGCTTGACCGACGTCAGCCCAACCAGCGCCAGTACCGCGAACGCGGCGAAAATCAGGAAGCCCGATTGGTAGGTCC